>NZ_CAXTAZ010000015.1:0-92069 GCF_964242715.1 uncultured Enterovirga sp. | reverse complement strand
ACCCGGCACGGATCGCGGCCGCGATCCATGATCAACTAGGAGACGTCCCTGGCGCCGTCTTGGTCGAGGCAGTGGCCTACGCGCTCGACATCGTCGAGATCAGGGTCGAGGTGCTCGCCCGCGTCGAAGGCGCCCTGATCGCTCCTCCGGAACGGGGCAGCGGCAGCATCCTCCTCAAAACAAGGTCACACCCTCAGAGGCGCCGGTTCACGCTCGCGCACGAGCTTGGGCACTATCTCTCGCCGCACCATGTCCCGACAGCCGAGACCGGCTTCTGGTGCGATCAGAGCGACATGCTCTCCCGCACATCCTCCGATCAGGGCCAGCATCGGCGTCAGGAAAACGAGGCCAACACGTTCGCGGCCGAGCTTCTCGCGCCCCCCTCGAAGACGCGGCCATTCTGCCGGAGCGCGCCGGATCTCGAGAAGGTCGTCGCGATGTCCGATCTTCTCGACATCAGCCGGGAAGCTGCAGCACGTCGGTATGTCGAGCACCATCCCGAGACGCTCGCGGTTGCGATCAGCAAGGGCGCACAGCTGAGCTATTGCTCCCCCGCGGCCACTTTCCCGCCCATGGCAGTCACGAGAGGAGACCGGCTCCCAATCTTCGAGGTGGCGCGATGGGCATGACCGCGATGGAAGACGTGGACGCTTCGGTCTGGCCGCGAGCGCCAGACAACTTTTCGCTCGCCGCCCAGACACTCCTACAACGCAACGGCTGGGCGATCACGCTGCTGCACGCCATCGAACGCGATGAAGCGGACGACCTCGGCGTCGAGGACGCCTTCGAGCGGTCTATCAGGTTCGGACGCTGACGAAGGCCTGAGCCTTCCCTGATACCCGACCCAAGCTTCCCTGCTCCCGCGTGGTGAATTCCCTGTTCCGACGAGCAGGGAATTCGGCTGCAAGTGACTGCGATCGCTAGCGGAACTCCGGTCCGGATTGACGTGATGGTCCAAAATCGACCCAAATTCCCTGTATTTTCCCTGTTAAACAGGGACGGAACGGCCGGAGACAGGTTCGGCCGGACTGCGTCCACCACCACCCAGTCTGGCTAAACCACCGTTTCTGGCGTGGGCCTGAGTTCTATCGACATTCCCGATACTTAGCCGGGCGCGTCTGAAGAAGAGCCCGTCTTATCAGGCTTTTCTGGTCTCTGTCGGGCTGTTTCGGGACCTGGTCTCAGGTGCCCTAAATTCCGTTTCCGCAGATGCTGCCGTCAGAGGCCGAGGGCATCGTGCTGGGCGTGCCAGGACGCGGGCTGTTCGGCGAGCTGGGCCAGGCCGATGCCGCGTGGTACTCCGCCTTGGACGATGGTCCTGACGATCTCGGGCGACAGGAACGCGAGCGACAGCGTCATCCGGACCGAGCGCTCGCTGCAGCCTTCGCGGGACGCGATGGCATCAGTGTCGGCGATGCCGCCGGAAACGAGCTCGTCCAGCCATCCACGGCCCCGCGCGATGGCTCGCAGCAGCCGTGTCCGATCCAAGCTGCGGGCAAGCCGAACGCGATCAGGCTCGCCCCCCGATGGCACGATGATCTCACGCTGACGGGTTGTCGGGCTGCGGGTCCAGGCAGCCTGGATCAGCTTACCTGTCGCGAGTTCGATGTCGAGGATGTCCGGTCGGACCGTTACCTCTCTGATTGTCTCGACAAGCTCGGCATCTGAGACATCGGATGGGGTTGCTGTGGTGCCTCGCATTGCATCGATGACGGCGGCCTCGATCTCGGCAGCTGGAACGCGGGCGATGCTGCCGGCCTCCTGCTTGCGGCCCTGTTGCACGGCCTGGCTGACGTAGTAGCGATAGCGGCGACTGCCCTTCTGGGCATGGGTCGGGCTCATCGCATGCCCACGATCATCCCGCAGGCGCCCGGTCAGGAGATGCTCCGATGGGGTGTTTGAGCGGTCCTTGCGATGGGTGTGGGCCGCGAGCTGCGTCTGGACCGCGTCAAAGATGGCCGGAATGACGATCGCGGGATGCTGCCCGGCATGGACCCGGCCCTTGTGGGAGAGCTGACCCACGTAGATCGGGTTCTGCAGGATGGCGTAGAGATGGCCGCGGCTGAACGGCTTGCCGCCCGAGGGTCGCCCACCACCGTCGACCCGCTCGGGAACAACGATGCACGCATCCTGCAGCTCGATCGCGAGCCGGGTGACGCTGCCGATCGCGAGATAGCGGGCATAGATCTCGCGGATGAGAGCGGCATGCTCCTTGACCACGTGCAGGGCGCGGTCGGCGGCTCGGTAGCCGAGCGGGACGACCCCGCCCATCCAGATGCCCTTCTGCTTCGAGGCCGCGATCTTGTCCCGGATGCGCTCGCCCGTGACCTCGCGCTCGAACTGCGCGAATGAGAGCAGCACGTTGAGCGTCAGTCGGCCCATGCTGCTCGTCGTGTTGAAGCTCTGCGTCACTGACACGAACGAGACACCCTGGGCATCGAACAGCTCGACGAGCTTGGCGAAGTCGGCGAGCGATCGGGTGAGGCGGTCGACCTTGTAGACCACGACCACGTCGATCCGGCGGGCTGCGATCTCGGCGAGGAGCCTCTGCAGCGCAGGGCGGTCGAGCGATCCACCCGAGAAGCCACCGTCGTCGTAGCGGCCCGGCAAGCAGCGCCAGCCCTCATGCGCCTGGCTCTTCACGTAAGCCTCGGAGGCCTCGCGCTGGTTGTCGAGCGAGTTGAACTCCTGCTCGAGCCCGTGCTCGGTCGAGACCCGGGTGTAGATGGCGCAGCGACGTGGCCGGGCAGCAGGTTGGATCACAGGCCCGTCCTCCTGTCCTGTGACCCTTTCCGGGCACGCAGGCCGAAAAAACGTGGCCCGTTCCAGCTCGATCCGGTGATGGCCCGGGCGACGCCGGTGAGGCTCGGATAGGTGACCCCGTTCCAGGCGTAACCCTCAGCCAACACCATCACGCGCTGGAGCGTACCCTCCCATTCCCGCACGAGCAGCGTGCCGGGCTTCACCGGCCGCAGCTCCGGCAGCGGCATCACCTCCGCCTCGCGACCCTCCTCCGCCATGCGGCGGAGCTCCCGGGCTGTGTCGCGGTCGACATCGCCAAGCGCGTTCGCCTGGACCCGGTAAGCCAGGACGCGGTGCAGGAGCGAGCGCGGCAGCTGTACGGGAGCCGGGGCCCCGACCAGCCTGCGCCAGCGTCGCCGCAAGCCAGCGAAGTCGAGCGCGGCAAGACGTTCGAGATCGGCCGCCAGCCGAGGGTCGGCTGCCAGCCGACCTCTGCCAGGATCGCGCCGTCCAATCACGCTGCAGCAGCCTCGGCCGGAGCCGCAGCCTTGCGGGAGCGGCGCTTCGGCTCGGGCTCGGGAGCCGCGATCCGGTATGCCGTCACGCCATCCTCGCGGGCGCTCTTGGTCAGCGCGTGCCCGGCGGAGCGGAGGCGGGACAAAGCCGCCCGGGTCGTATGCGGCAGCCATCCGGTGGCGGCAATTATCTCCGCTTGGCTCGCGCCCTCCGGGCGGCCGAGCAGCGAGATAATCAGCGCCTGCTTAGTCCCGGGCCGAGTCGAGTCCGTTGCGATCACCTCGGCTGCAGGCGCAGCCTCGGCCGGCGACGATCCCGCTTCCGTGGAAGCCTCAGCCGCCTTCGCTTTCCGGACCCGCGGTGGCCGAAGCCCGACCGCCCGGTACCCGGCCGTGGTCAGGGCGGGATCGTCGCCGTGCTGGCCGGCGGGCGCGATCAGGCCCGTGCTCTCCAGCCTGCCGAGCAGGCGCTGGCGGCTCACCTCCTTCATGGTGTCGGGCAGGAGGAGCAGCCCGCCCTCCCGGCTCGCCGCTTCGGTCAGGATTTTCGTCTCGGTCTTGCTCAGGGTAAGGTTCGACATCGGTGCTCTCCAGAGTGTCCAAGCCTCGGCTCGGGACGGGTCTCGCCCGTCACCACCGGAACCCCGCGATCGGCACGTGCCGGCGGGGCTGAGCGGATCACCGTGGGCGATCCGTCTACGGTCAGGGCTTCTGGGAGGTCTGGCGGTCAGCGGCTGCGATACGGTAGGCCTCGGTCACGTGTCGTCCTGACAGCACACACGCTCTCTTCGCGCCCGTAGTCGAGCGGATAGTGCGAGAGCCGGCCAACAATCCGTGAGAGTCCGAACTGCCAGTCGCGCAATGCGAAATGGTGACCCAAAGCAGACGTCGAGTGTGTCCGCTCTGGGGCGGACTGATCGGCGCTTCCGCGAAACAGCGGGGTGACCCAATGCAGGCATTCAGAGTGTCTGCTCTTCAGCTAAGGTGTCGAGAAGGAGTGTCTAATGACCCATAAGACGACGGGCCTGCATATCAGGACCTTGTCAGTTTAACGAGTTCGCAGGGATCGCTTTGGCCGGTGCCAGCCATGGCGAAAGTCGTTCGTCTCGCGTGGCAAACTCGTCAAGTAAAATCGCGAACTCTTCACGGTCCGTGCTGCGGGCGATCAAAAACGCTAACGAGCGCATGGCGTTGCCAAGCGCTTCGCCGTAGGCACGGTGTTCCTGACGCGCGGCGCATGCTTCGGCCATGATGAGTATGATCGGAGCCGCCCGCACGTCCCCGCCATCGCGGAAGACGGCGAGGCAGCGATTGACCGTCGCCTCTGCGAGATCGGCCCGGCGCGCGCTCGCGGCCACATGAGCGCATAGCCGCAACGCCGCGATCGCCGGGTTGAGGTCTGCCGGCTCGCCCAGCGGAAGGGACGCAAGCCGCATGAAGGCATCAGCGACTCTTGCATGGGCGGCAAGCACGAAAACGAGATTATGATCCGCGCCTGTGACCTCGAGGGTGGCAGCAGCCTCCAGCTTCGTCAGAACCTCGCCCAGCGGGCTTTCCTCGTCGAGCGGCTGCTCGCTAGAGGCGAGATCATCGAACGGGCCGGGATAAAAGGCGGCCAAGCCCATCTTCCTTTCCCCGAGAAACTCCGTCGCCTCTCGCGTGATCGCGATCCATGCCGGCGGCCGATGCTCTTCAGCAACCGCTAGCAGCGCTCCGTGGACCCTGCCGACGAGTTCCGCGCGGACATGTTCCGGAAGGATCCACTCCGGCCGCCATCGGGGCGCTTCCCGGCGGTCCACCACGGTTTGCGACATGTAGGCCGCCAGGTGGTTTTCGACGACGAAAGCAAGGAACGGCTCCGCGTTGACCCGCTCCTGCAGGGCATCTGCAATCACCCCGGCATGCGCCAGCGTCGCGAGGCGCGACCAAGCTTGAGGCGCGTCGCTGAGGGCGACGCGTGAATGCAGGCGAGCCCCGACCGTAATGGCGGCTGCGCTGAAGAGCTTGAACCGGTCCTCGCCGGCTTCGCTGGTATCGACGATGCGCTCCAGGAAGGCCGTGCCCAGGGCAACGTAAGCAGCGTCCCTGGCGACTCTGGCCGCGCAAAGCTCGAAGCCGAAGAGGAGGCTGAACGGATCATTCGCCAGCAACAACGCCCCGACATCCTGTTCGGAGACGTCCTCGAGAACGTCGAAAGGGATGAGTCGCCGCCACACAGCGCTGAAGGCTAAGCGCCGCAGCGCCGCCGGACGCGACGGCTGGATCATCTCACGCCAAAACGCCACCCGCGCCTCCGAGATCCCCTCCCCGGTCAGCGGGGCCATTGGCCCGATCAGCCGCTCATAATACGCGCGATCGTCCGGGATCAGCGTTTCGAGATCGAACACCTCGGCCGAGAGGAGTTCTCGTTTAAGTGCCTCGGGCGTCTCGGCCAGATCCGACATCAACTGCGTGTAAGCTGCCTCGCCAGGAGGATCGGTGGCGAGGGCAGCGCGCCAATGCGCTTGTTCGCTCGGCAGGAGAGGACGGTCTCCAAACACGCGGTCGAGGGCAGCGCTGCGCTGCGCGCGATCTGCCGTGAGGAGGTCCGCGTCGGGAAAGGAAAATCCCTCGTGGTCGAGCCGGAGGGTGGCTGCACCGCCTGGGGACCGCCCGAGTTCCGCGGAGCAGGTCTGTCCATCACGGAGTTCGAGGGCCGCCTCTTGCGCGCCGTCGGCCGCGCGCCGAAGCGCGTTGTGCAGGCTCCGCGTCTCAACGCTGAGTTGCGCTCCCAACGGAAAGAAGAACCGTGGGTCGATGCCGACTGCTCGACGGAAGGATTCATCCAGCAGGAGGGGCGCCCGGAGCCGGTCGGGCAGTCCGTTCAGGATGGTGCCCGCAATGGCCTGCTGAGCGGGCTGCCCGATCTCCGCTCCGATCCCGGCTACCAGCTCCGGGATGTACTTTCGGAGAAAGCTCAAGATGCGCGCAAACCTGTCTGGCGTCTTTGCCTCCACAGCGGGCAGCAAACTTTGGGAGAGCCACGCTCTAAACTCATCGGCAGCATCGTTGGTTGAGTCGACAAACAGAAGCAAAGCCCCGTAAAGATGAGCTGATTGCTGCAGGGCGGCTTCCCACTGCTGTTCGTCTTCAGGGCTCAGGCACCAATCGATGGGGTCGGGCAGCGTCTCGAGCAGCCAGGACGCTCTGGCCGCCTTTGTGGCGGGATCGTTCGCCGTGGCCCAGAGATGGCGCATGGCCTTCCAGATCGCGAAGCGTACACCGGTCAGCCACGGCTCGTCCGACGGCAAACGGCAGTGCCGGATGCCCGGGAGGGCGATGCTGCACCGAATGGCCCTTAGCTCCGGTGTTTCCGCGAGCTCCTCGTCCACCAGCGGCGCGAATGCAAGATGGTGCTCAAGCTCCTCCGGTGCGATCGGGACGGCAATGTAGCCCGCCATCCGCAGGCGATGGCGTGCCTGCCAGTGTACGGCCGCAGCGATCGCACCGGACGCTTCCAGATGCTGCAAGACGTCGAGCGAGCAAAGCGAGGCAGCACCATGACCGGCTGCATCCTGCCAGGTGGGATAGCGGTTCAGGCTGCGATCGTCGGCGACGACACCGCCACTCACCGTCAGGTTTGAGAGAAGGTCCATGGTCGGGGACGCGGCGCTCACCTCCCGATCGTCCTCTTCGCCGTCCTCCGACCGCCCCCGGCGCGTGGTGAAGCCCAGCGTTCCAGCCTCGATGTGCTGCGCAAGCGTCGCCCGGATACGCTCGATGGCGGCCAAGAGGTCGGCGGTGCGCTCACCGTGGCGCAGCGTTGCCTGTACCTTCTTGTGCAGGTCGGGATGAATGAGCACCGTGCGGACCGCCTTCGTCAGCGGCTCTAAAGCTCCGACGTGATCAAGGTAGGTTACGGTAAGATCATCAAGATAGATTGTCGCCGACGCATTCACGGCAGCTGGCTGCAGCCAGCCTTTGTCGACGACATGTAAGTACCGCAACGCTGTCGCGTGTTGGGAAGCATCCACACGACCTGCAGTCTGTAGGAAGTTGAGGATCGACAACGTGTCGGTGAGCATCTCTTGGTATTCCGTCATGTCGACGGCTTCTTCGAGATAGCTCCTCAGACGGGTCACGGGGGCGCTGTGCACAGCCACACCCCCGTCACGCCCCGCCAGCGTGAGGAGATCCGCGAGTTCCGGATGAATCTCCCGCCGAGAGGCGGGAATGGTCAGCCCAGCTGTGCTTGCCACTTGCAGGCGACCAGACAGAAGAAGCGCTTGTAACCTGTTCGCTTTGTCGATCTGCGATGGCTGGTGCACCCGAACGTGCTGCCGCTCAACAAACATCGCTCCAAGCGTGCTGGGCGCGATGGCAGGGTGTGGGAGCGTGGTAAGCGCGACGTCCAGGAGCCCTATCAGCTCGAGGGTGAAGATCGCAGTCGGATCAAGCGCTACGCTCCCTATGCCGGACAAATCGCGCACAGGCCGCCATCCGGGCATCGCCAGTATCGGAGTCGGCACTGCGTCATCATCCAAGTTGCGGAGAGCTTGCCCCAGACTGACATCGATTAGCTGGCGCCGTACCGCGCTGGCCGCAACAAACAGCGGCGTCTCCGCGCGGCGGACGCTCTTGTAGATGTTGTCCGCATGATCGTTCCAGCCGGGCGCCCTGTCCAAAAGCTCTCGCATCGACATCTTCTGGACAGGGCCCGTCTCGCCTGAAGCGTCGACGGCCTTCTGAAACCAAGCCTGAACGCGATCGTCCCGCTCTTCCAATCCAGAATCCATAGCGAGCATGTAGGCGGCCAGGTTTACATGCGGGTCATCTGGTGCTGCTCGAAGCGCAGCGTCGCGGAACGTTGCGGCGTAAGGGCTGTTTGCTTCCGCAGCGAGGCGCGAAAGGCGCGTTAGCTCGCGGGGTGGTAGACGGTCGACCGCTTCGCTTTGCTGGACAAGATGCTTCTGCAGATAGCCCCAGTCGCCGGTCTCAACCGCCGTCGAAATCAGCAGCTCACGGCCGGAGGATGTTACCGCACGCGGATCGAGGGAGCGCGCGACTGCCCGTGCCTCGACCACGCGGCCGAGGTGGAACAGCGACCAGCCATGTATCTCGGCGTGCTCGACGTTCCCGATGGTCAGCTCCGGAAGGTCCGCGACGAGCGAGAGAACCTCCTGCGATGCACTTTCGGCGCCCAGGGCCCGCATTGCCGTGTCGAAATCTTCAGCAGTTCTGGTACGGCGCGCCAACACCGGCGCGTATCGTGCGAGATCCCGAACGCGCCGCCGGGCCTTTAGCAGCGCCACGAGGGTCCGGAGATCAGCCAAGCTGCCGCTGTCCTCGAAGCGCCGCCGGACCGGATCGACTTCGTCTCCGCTCTCGATCGCGCCAACAAGCTCGACAAGGTAATCGGCTATATCTACTCCAAGGAACTTGCCCCGGTACTCAGCTAACCGTTGACGCGCCCTTTCAAGGTCCCCCGTTCTGGCTAGGGCCTCGACATGAGCGACCGCGATCGCCTCGTGGCTGAGATCGGTCTGCTTGAACAGATCGTCCTCATGCGCTTCGACGAAGTCGCGTATCGTTTCACCATCGCCAGTATAGAAGGTGAGTAGGAGTGCTGCGAAACGCTCGTCGCTCGTCCAGCCGCCGAAGGTTTTCTGACGGAGCAAATGCCGTCCAAGCGCCTCCCGGTCGAACGGCACGTCGAAAGCAAGCGCCAGGCGGACGCGGCGGAGCGTCAATTCCGGATCGGCGATTTCTCGGGCCAGCTGCAGGCGTGCCGCCGCTTGGGTGGTGGGATCTTCGAGGCGTAGCCACAAGGAGAACTCCGCGAGGAATTCGCCGAGGGTTTCGATTCCTAAGCTGCTCAGCTGCGTTCGCAAGCGGTCGATATCAGCCCTCGCACGCTGGATCGCGCGCTGGCTCTCCGCTCCAGCCGCGATGGAGAGCGCCCGCGGGTTCAGAGGAAGGCCCTGTGTGAGTGCGGAGCGCTGTTCGAGCGGCAGACAGGAAGCGACGGTCAGCTGGGCGCGGAGAAGGAGCAGGACCGGACAATCATCGTAGTACGTATCGGACGCCTCCTGCGCCGCGGCGAGTCCGGGCGAGGGATCGCTCGTGGCCAGGTATGTGACGATAAGGTTCACCACCCCCGCGGCGGTGAAGTCAGACGGGTTCAGGCCGGCCTCGAGCATCCATCGCAAGGCCTCGGCACGATCCCTGCGGATCAAGATGCTGAAGGTCGCTGTTCGCCCATCAGGGTCGGTGCGGGACCGCAACGCGCGTAACGCGGCGGAGGGATCGCCGTCAGCCTCCGTGAGCAGGGCGTCAACGATCGACAGATCAAGCGCTGGATCGAGGCGAGACGCCGCTTCGCGGAACTCTCGGGCGAGCGCGAGCGTATTGGCTGCTGCGTTGGACCGCGCCGCCCGCTGACAGATCTCCGCGCGGAGCGATGCTGCTCCGTAGACAAGGTCGCCATCAAGGGCGCGTCGCGCGAGCGCCGTAAGCTCCTGCTGGATGTCTGCTTCAGCGAATCCGCGGCGCCGGAGTACGCGTGTCAGGCAAGCCTGAAGCTCACGATCGGCATAGGCTTGTGGAAGACGCTGGAAAGAAGCGGCGTCGATCTTTTCCGATATCTGGGCAAGCGTTGCCTCGGCGCGCTGACTGCTAGCGAGAACAGCCTCCGTGTTCTTAGTCTGAGCGCTCAGGCTCGGGCTCCACCCAGCGTCGAATGCCAGCTTGGCGGATTCGTGCAGGTTTACCTTGTCCTGTAGAACGCCCCACCCCCAAATTGCGACTTGGATCGCTCGTCCGAGACGATGTTGCTCGATTGTCAGCCGCTGCGCGAGCTGGTCGAGACGCGTGTCGTTGTCGGAGGTTGTCGCGAATATGAGTTCTTGAAGTGGCGGATTGTATTGAAGTGCCTTCTTAACGTCTGCTTCGACCTCGTCGGCGGTCAGCTTTGCTGAACCGGTCTTCAGCTTGCATTGCACGCCGACGAGCCGCTCCGGGTCGCGGTCACGATAGGCCGTGATGTCCACCCCGTCTTGGCTCTGCCCGCGTCGTCCGATACGCTGCGCGTTCGGGTCGTTGAGCTCAGCTTTGAAGAGTTCGACGCAGTTCCGTTCGAACTCCGTTTCGTCAGTGGGTTTGCGAACTTGCGTGGCTTTATAGCCTGCCATTTTGGTCGATTCTGGGTGTAAGTTCGTGCCTGGCCATCTATCGGAATTCCTGCGTCACTACCACTGGTTGGCGCGCAACGAGGGTTGGCGCCGAGACGGATTCAATCAGAGAACGCGGCAGCCGGAAAGGCATTAAGATGCCCAAATACCACGGGGGCTACGACCCGCTGAACTCGCAGCACGTGTCGCCAATCAATGACTTCCGCCCTAAGTAAATGCCTAGACCCTACCGGAACTGGTCCGGTACCGAGGGGATATCACGGTCGCTTCTGGCGCCCTCTTCTGGAAGAGAAAGACATGACCGTTCATTGCTTTGGATAACGAGAGTCGATTTAAGGTGCGCCCTAGCCGGCGTAGGCTGCAAGAGCTTACAAAGCATTCCAATCTCTGAAGAACTCCCAGGCGTCTTTCCAGAGCAGAGCCGAAGAGAATCGGGAAGACCCGCCCCAGATACCCTCTCTCAGGTACAGGAACGATCGAACAGGGCTGCGTAAGCAAGTATCATCGATAAAGTCTTCTTTGAATTGATCCTTGTCACCCTCCACCTCTCGATCGACAAACAGCTCCTCGTGGCACAAGCAGATCGGTGACCAACCGTCACTCCAGCCATCATACTGAAATCCGAGGACGTGCTTGACTTGGAAGAGGCTTACGGTCGAGCGCCCCGGCGCAGAATCGATGACGATGGCCCGCTCTGGCGGGAGGGCGGCGGCTTCCAACAACTCTCGTGCGGAGGCCGACCATTGGCCGACAGGGCAACCTCGTGCCCGCCAGGCCTGGAAGATAAGACCGCCACCGGCGAGCTTAACCGATCTCCTCTGGTTATAGCGATGCGCCGATCCGGAAGGCGTGACCGAGTACGTGTAGAAGGGCATCAGAGCTAATGACCGAGGTTCGGAGGGGCCCATCCTCGCCTCTTGCACAGCCCGAACTCAAGTCCGCTTTCTGGAAGCCAGCCTAAGTCGCCTTGTGGCGCAGGCCGGTAGTGCTCCGGCATGCTGAGCGCGATCCTGAGCTCTCCTACCTTGGAGAGTGTCATGCGTTCAGATCACGAGACCAATCGCGGACCCTGGAACCACCGCCGGATCATCGGACCGAAGCCGCCGCTTAAACCAAAGCACATCTGGGCGATTCGGACCCGGCTGCAGCACGAGGGCCGTGTTCGCGACCTCGCGATGTTCAATGCGGCGATCGACAGTAAGCTGCGGGGCTGCGACCTCGTCAAACTGCGCGTCGCGGATGTCCACTTCGGCGACTCAATCCGGCTTCGCACCATCATAGTACAGCAGAAGACCGGCAGGCCCGTACCGTTCGAGCTGACCGAACCGACACGGGAAGCGCTTGCGGCTTGGCTAAGCATCCGTAGCGTCAGGGGTAGCGACTGGCTCTTCCCCAGCCGGAGCCGCCCAGGCGATCACCTGACCACCCGTCAGTACGGTAGGTTGCTGGACGACTGGGTTGCTCTGATTGGGCTCGATCCAGCCGCGTACGGCACGCACAGCCTGCGCCGTACGAAGGTTGCGCTCGTGTACAAGCGGACCGGCAACCTGCGCGCCTGCCAACTCCTGCTCGGCCACACGAAGCTGGAGAGCACTGTCCGGTATCTCGGGATCGAGGTCGATGACGCTCTGGTCCTCTCTGAGCAGACGGACCTCTGAAGCAGACACGGCGGGACACACCCGCCGTGATCGTCAAGGGGCAAAACGGGTGGACACCGGGCGTCGGAGTTCGTTGCTGAAACGTTTAGCCTAAGGCATTCAGGAGGTGGTGCGACCGCTGCGGGTCGTCGTTGTGCGGTGAGGCGCGTGCCTGATTTCGGTCGCTACCTTCAGTCCGTCGAGGAACGAGATATAGATCTCCTACTCATGGAGGAATTCCACGTCGTTCCGTCTTTTGCGGCTTGGTTCGTGGAGAGAGCTGGCTTCGGGCCGGGAGCCGAGTTCGACGGAGCGTGGCACTCATTATGCGACGAGGACGGCGAAACCGACCTCCTGCTCCGTGTTCGTCTCGCCAATCAGAGAGTCGCAGTTCTCATCGAGAATAAGATCGCGGCTCCCGAACAAGATGAGCAGGACATGCGATATCACATCCGTGGCATTCGCGCACTGGAGGCCGGTCTCTACGACCAATTCGTCACGGCGATGGCAGCGCCGCAGCGATACCTGGACTCGCTGCCGATGACGACTGCTTACGAGCACAAGATTGCGTACGAGGCGATCAGGGACTGGTTCGTGGCTCAAGAGGGTCCGCGTGCGGCTTGGCGTCAAGCCGTTTTGGCAGAAGCGATTGAGCAGGGTCGGCGTGGTTATGTCATGAAAATTCACGCCGGCAAAACTGCGTTTCACCGTCAATACTGGGAATATCTTCGATCCAATTACCCGAACTTTATCATGGCCCCGCCCGGTCCAAAGGGTCCGAAGTCCGATTGGATGATCTTCAAGGATATTGGTTTTCCGAAACGCGTGAAGCTCGTGCACAAGAATGATCAAGGATGCATCGATCTCGAGTTTGAACGCACGCTGGCAGCGGATCTCGCGCAACGTCGGCAGCCAAACTGGCCGGAAGAGGTGCGCATCCTGCTACGTGGCAGGCGCACTGCAGAAGAGCCGAGCTTGACTCACCAACCGCCGGATCGCGCCCAAGTCGGCCGTCACATATGTCAATTCAATCTTTCGAGCTCTTAGAGCAGGGGCGCCCGACTAGCTTCGGCGTGGCGCTCTGGCGGCCCCCGGCTCCCTCTCCGGTGGCCGAGATCCCTTGCTCCTCGCCCAGTCCGGGTTTGGTTCGGCGAGGGCGTGGTCCACGCAGCTATGGATGTGCGTGTGCAGGATGGCGTTGGCCCGCTTCGCGTCGCGTGACAGCGCGCAATCGAGCAATTCGCCGTGCTCGCGCGCCGCAATTTCGCCGCGAAAGACGACCGCCACCATCTGGTACCGCAGGTATTTATCGTAGACTGTCGCGTGCGTGGCCATCAGCGCACGGGAGCCGCAGGCGGCGATCAGCGCGTGATGGAAGTCGCGGTCGCATTGCTTCCAGAGTTCGGGATCTCCGCCCGTTGCCTGGAGCATCTTCGCTTCGGTGACGGATAGCTTGTGATGGGCTGCGACCACCGAGGCTTCCCAATCGAGATCGCCGCGGGAGAAGGACTGGGTCAGGGCATGCGCTTCGATCAGAAGCCGCAACTCTGCGATCTCCCGGAACTCTTCGGGTGAGACGGGCGCAACCTCGAAGCCCCTTTGTCCTTCGGCGACGATGAGGCCCTCGGAGACGAGCCGGCTCAGCAACTCCCGCATCGTGCTGACGCTGGACCCGTATCGCTGGCTGAACGCATCGAGCCGCAGGCGCTCGCCGGGGGACAGGCGGCCGAACACGATGTCGGCCCGGATGCGCGTGTAGAGGACCTGTCCGATCGTCTCGGCGCTCTGACCTTCTCCGCCCAGATTCACCAGCGTGCCCATGCGAACTATGTCGCACTCCAAGTGGGAGGAGGCAAGCGAAACACGAACTGTCCCCCGGAATCGGAAATGCCAGATGAAATGCAGAATCTCATTGCAATCGCTGACCGCCGGTTCTAGTCGGTCAAGAAATCAAGGGAGGATGGAATGAGACGCGCATTGGCGATCGGCCTTATGTCGCTTGCGACGATGGCGGCGAGTTCGGGGCTGGCGCAGGCCCAGGACATCCAGGAGCGGACGATCCGCTGGGGCCACCTGAACAATACCGACCACCCCGTCAGCATGGGGGTGAAGAAGTTCCAGGAGATCGTCGCCCAGAAGAGCGGCGGCAAGCTGAAGGTCCGTGAATTTCCGTCGAATCAGCTTGGCAGCGAGATGCAGCAGCAATCGGCTCTGCGCGGCGGCACCCAGGAGATGCAGTCGCCGGCGACGACGTCGCTCGCCGGCATCGTCAAGGAATTCGGGCTGATCGACTTCCCGTTCATCGTCAGCACGCCAGAGCAGGCTGATGCGCTGCTCGATGGGCCGTTCGGCAAGGTGCTGCTCGACAAGCTACCCGAGAAGGACCTGATCGGCCTTGGCTACTGGGACCTCGGCTTCCGGAACGTCACCAACAGCCGTCGGCCGATCACCAAGGGTTCAGATCTCGACGGCATCAAAATCCGGGTTATCCCGAACCCCGTCTATCTGGAGACCTTCAAGGCGTTCCGGGCGAACCCAGTCCCGTTGAGCTTCACCGAGCTCTACGGCGCTTTGGAAAGCCGCACGGTCGACGGGCAGGAGAATCCCTTCTCCGTCATCCTGTCGAACAAGTTTTTCGAGGTGCAGAAGTACCTGAGTCAGACAAACCATACCTACAGCACCAACATCATTCTGGTCTCAAAGAAGTTCTGGGACAGGCTCTCGGACACCGAGAAGCGCATCCTGAACGAAGCGGCGATCGAGTCGCGCGACTACCAGCGCAAGGTCAGCCGCGAGGCCGCTGCGAAGGCCGTCGATGAGCTCAAGCAGAAGGGCATGCAGGTGAACGAGTTGGCGCCGGCCGAACTCGCCGGCATGCGCGCCACGACGAAGTCGATCGCAGAAAAGTTCTCGGCGGAATACGACCCGGCGACAGTCAAGCTCTTCGACGCCGAACTCACCCGCATTCACACGGCGAAATGAGCCGAGAGATGATCATGACCAAGCCGATCTATGTGCTGAACGGGTCGAACCTGAATCGGCTCGGCACGCGCGAGCCCACGATCTACAGCCGGACGACGCTCGCCGAAGTCGAGCAGATGTGCATCGAGGCGGCCTCAGGTGATCCGCTCGTCTTCCGGCAATCGAACAAGGAATACGAGATCATCGACTGGGTGCACGAGGCGATCGACGAGGGCTCAGCCATCATTATCAACCCGGCCGCCTTCACGTTCTACTCAATGGCCGTCATGGACTCGCTCAAGATGTTCCCGGGCCCGATCATCGAGCTGCACATCTCGAACGTCCACAAGCGCGAGCCGATGTACCACAAGTCGCTCGTCTCGGCAGTCGCAACCGCCGTGATCGCGGGCCTCGGGCCCTACGGATACGTCGTGGCCGTCCAGTCGATCCGGCACATGCTGAGCGGCCAGGCGGCCTGACCCTCCCTCTCCCGCTCGCACGAAAGCAGGCCAGATGACCTTCCTGCTCGAGGGCTATTTCAGGCTCCTGAAGCTCGCCATGGCGGGGTTGCTGGCCGTCATGGTCGTGCTCGTCTTCGGCAACGTCGTCCTGCGCTACGCCTTCAATTCCGGCATCACGGTCTCGGAGGAGCTATCGCGCTGGGCCTTCGTCTGGCTCGTCTTCCTCGGCGCCATCGTGGGGATGCGGGAACATGCGCATCTGGGTGTCGACATGCTCGTGAAGACGCTGCCGGCCTGGGGCAAGCGGGCGTGCTTCGTGGCGAGCCACGGCCTGATGCTGTTCGCGACTTGGCTCCTAACAACGGGGAGCTGGGCGCAGACCAAGATCAACTGGGACACCCGGGCGCCCGCCTCCGGCCTCTCGGAAGGCTGGGTTTACCTGGTGGGCGTGGTGTTCGGGGTGTCGGTCCTCTTCATCCTGACGGCCGATCTTATCCGTCTCACCCGCGGTCGGATGGGCGAGGACGATCTCGTCGCCATACGCGAGTCGGAGGAGCATTGATGCGCCGCGGCAGTCCGCCGGCCACTCGCCCTAGACCGGGGCGCGCCGCATGACCGTCATCGTCTTCACGGTCTCGCTGCTCGCCGCCATGGCGATCGGCATGCCGATCGCCTATGCGCTCCTGATCTGCGGCGTCGCGCTGATGTGGTACATCGACATCTTCGACGCCCAGATCATCGCCCAGAACGTAATCAACGGCGCGGATTCCTTTCCGCTCATGGCCGTGCCGTTCTTCATGCTGGCCGGCGAGATCATGAATACGGGGGGTCTCGCCAAGCGCATCGTCGACGTGGCGCTCGCTGCCTGTGGCCATATCCGTGGCGGCCTTGGCTATGTGGCGATCCTGACATCATGCATCCTGGCGTCGCTGTCAGGCTCGGCGGTCGCGGATGCGGCGGCGCTCGCTGCTCTTCTCGTCCCCATGATGGTCGCGGCCGGCCACGACAAAGCGAAATCGGCCGGGCTTGTCGCAGCGGGCGGTATCATCGCGCCGATCATCCCGCCCTCGATCGGCTTCGTGCTGTTCGGCGTTGCCGGGGGCGTCTCGATCACGAAGCTGTTCCTCGCCGGCATCGCTCCCGGGATTATGCTCGGCCTCGGCCTCTGCGTCGCCTGGTGGTGGGTGGCCCGCAACGACCAGGCCGAGAGCCTGCCGCGGCGATCGGCGCGGGAGATCCTGAAGGCCGTCCGGGACGGCTTCTGGGCGCTGATGCTGCCTTTCATCATCATCTTCGGCCTCCGCTTTGGGATCTTCACCCCCACGGAAGCCGCGGTCGTCGTCGCGGTCTATTCGCTCTTCATCGCCGTGTTCGTGTATCGCGAACTGAAGCCCACTCAGCTCCTTGGCGTCTTCGTGTCGGCCGCGCAGACGACGGCCATTGTCATGTTCCTGGTGGCCGCCGCGCTCGTCTCATCCTGGCTGATCACGGTCTCGGACATCGCGAACCAGATCGTGGGGCTGGTCCAGCCCTTCATGGGCAACAACACGATCCTGATGATCGCTCTGATGGTGATCGTCGTGATCGTCGGCACGGCGCTCGACATGACGCCGACCATCCTGATCCTGACGCCCATTTTGATGCCTATCGTAAAACAGGCTGGAATCGACCCGGTATATTTTGGCGTGCTGTTCATCATCAACAACGCTATTGGCCTGATCACGCCGCCTGTGGGCGTGGTGTTGAATGTAGTCTGCGGCGTGTCGAAGATCAGCATGGAGGACATCATCAAGGGCGTTTGGCCCTTCATGATCGCCCAATTGCTCGTTCTTCTTCTGCTCATCTTGTTTCCCGTCCTGGTCACGGGCCCGGCCCGCTGGCTTGGCGGCTAGATTCGTGGCCGAAGACAAAATTTCAGGGAGGATCCGCAATGAGAATTCTGCGTCGCCGATTGGTGCTTGGAGCTGCTCTAGGTCTTGCGCTCGCCGCGTCGACGGCTGGAGGCCATGCGCAACAGCGGACGCTGAGATTCGGATTCAGCCTCGCGAAGGATCACCCCATCGGGATCGGGGCGCAGAGGTTCTCGGATCTGGTGGCGGAGAAAACGGGCGGGCGACTCAAGATCAACATCTATCCCGGCGCGGTCTTGGGCGGGGATCCGCAGAACCTGTCGGCGATCCGCGGCGGGACGCTGGATTTCACTACGATGGCGACGGGCCTTCTCGCCGGCATCAACAAGGAGTTCATGGTCTTCGACTTTCCCTTCCTGTTCCAGAACTCGGAGGAGGCCTACGCCCTCAGCGATGGGCCTATCGCGACCGAGTTGATGGCGAAGTTGACCGAACACGGCGTGATGGGGCTCGGGATCTGAGATCTCGGCTTCCGGAACATGACGAACAGCAAGCGGCCGATCGCCAAGCCCGAAGACCTCGAGGGCCTAAAGCTACGTGTGATCGCCTCTCCCATCTACATCGAGACCTTCCGGGCTCTTGGTGCAAACCCGGTGCCGATGACCTTCGGCGAGGTCTACGGCGCGCTCGAATCCCGTGCCATCGATGGGCAGGATAATCCTGTCGCCGTGATCGAGACCGCAAAATTTGCGGAGGTCCAGAAATACCTGTCGCTGACCCGGCATCTGTATACTGGCATGCCCCTTCTCATGAGCAAGAAGACCTGGGATTCCCTGTCTCCGGAGGACCAGAACGCGGTGCGGGCGGCCGCGGACGAGGCCAAAGTCGAGGAGCGCAAGATCACTCAAGCGCACGAGCGGGACGCGATCGAGCGGCTGCGCAAGGCCATGCAGGTCAACGAGCCGACGCCCGCGGAGATCGAGCGGCTTCGCGCCAAGGTCGAACCCGTCATTCGGAAATTCGCCTCCGAGGTCGGTGAGCCGCTGTTCAACCGGGTAGGCGCTCGATGTAGCTAGACAGGATCTCGGCGTCGGCTGAACCGAGCGTTGCCGAATCTTGAGCCTCGTCGTCCATGCCGAAGGCGCGTAATAGGAGGCTGTAGGCCTGAGCCTGCGCCCGAACATCTCCCTTGATGGCTCGTGCTATCGTGGCTTTCACGAGCGCACGCTGCTTGGTTACTCGTAGACGCCGGTCGCCGTCGCGGAGCGTAAGCCGTTCAGACAACTCCTCTTCCAGATCATGCTTCAGGTTACGACGACCCTTCGGACGCCCTTTCGGATTGGCAGAAACGCCTGGCTTGAACCGAGTGTGAAGCGGTGGGCGCTTGTACCCAACCTGGTAGGTCGCTGGCGGATCGTCGTCGCGGGTCTCGTCAGCGCTCATCGCTGCCTCCTTTGAGGCTCGCGAGCTCGTCGAAGGTCGCACCAGTCGCGTGGTGGACGGCCATCAGGCCGGTTCGTTCCTGGACACGACGGATCGCCGTATCGACGTAGAACGGGTCAATTTCGATGGCAGCTGCACGTCTGCGGGTTCGTTCAGCAGATAAGATCGTTGTTCCCGATCCGACAAATGGATCTAGTACCGTGTCGCCGATCTTGGTACAGTCGAGTATAGCGTCTGCAATAAGAGCGACGGGCTTAATCGTAGGATGGTCCTTGAGGTCTGCAAGTCGCCCCTTGCGCATCGTATTTACGCCTGGGTAGCGCCAAACGTTTGTGCGATTCCGACCATGGCGGCCGAGCTCGATATTGTTGATGTGCGGTGCGTTTCCATTTTTGAAGACGGCCACGATTTCGTGTTGGGAGCGATAGAGGGAGCCAAGCCCGCCATTGTCCTTGGCCCAGATGCACATGTTTTTCAGTTCGTACAGATCTCGGGAGGCGGTCAGCAGCTCGAACATGTGCCGCCAGTCCATGAAGAGATAATGCAAGCTCCCGTCGACGCTGTGCATGCAAAGTAGCGTCATCACAGCTCGCAGGAACCCTGTGAATTGCTCCTCGCTCAATTCGCCGGCTGCCTGCATGAACGAAGGATGACGAGCCCGATTACGGCTGCTGATGTGTCCCTCCGTCCGGACATTGTAGGGGCTATCGGCTACCACGGCTCGCGCCAGCTCAGACCCGAGCAGTGCTACGTAGCTCTCCGGGTCGAGCGCGTTGCCGCACAACAGGCGGTGCGGGCCCATGACGTACAGGTCGCCGTGTTTTGAGATCGCCGGTCGGTTCCGATTGGGCTCCTCGACTGCGTCGGCTTCGTCAAATATCGATCCGTCGTCGTGATGGTTCAGCAGCAAGTCGACCTCAGCAGTGTCGAACCCTACGTCCTCAAGGTCGAAGCTGATGTCGGTGAGGCCGCGTAGCACCTTGGTGAGCCGGTCTGGATCCCAGCTGCTACCTTCGGCGATGCGGTTGTCGGCGACCATCAGGCCGCATTGCTCCGCCTCCGAAAGCCCGTCCAGTCGTATGACCGGGACCGACTCCAGTCCGAGTTCGATCGCGGCTTGATACCTGCCGTGCCCTGCGATGATGACATACAGCTCGTTGACGAGGATCGGGTTGTAGAAGCCCAAGCGGCGAATGCTGCGAGCGATCTGTCGACGCTGCTTACGGCTGTGATCTCGTGGATTGTCGGGGTGTTCGGTCAGGCGGTCTGGAGAGATGAATTCGATGGCAAGTGGGTGAGCTGGCATGGCTGCCTCCGTGGTTGGAGGCAGACCAGTTAGATCAGGGATAGAGGGCTTTCATTCCCGTTTTTCGGGCGAGGGGCCTTTCTCCAGACCTCTCATAACCCGTCGGGTGGACAGAAATCCCGGTCGTGCTCGTTGCACCCCCGTACGGTCGAGCGAAGTTCCCTGTTAGGCCACACGGGAATTTCAAGGCGGTCCAGCCTCGTGCGCTGGGCGAGACGCCGCATTCCGCTTCTCATGCTGCTCGTAGGGGCACGTCTTCCCTGTAGAGTCCCAGCTTATCAGGGAACCCAAGTTTGGAGACCGGTTCGTATGTGACTCCCTCCGCCACCACCTAAGTTGCCGTTTATGCCAAGGTTTTTAGCTTAGCCCCGGTTCTCCGAAACGCAGCAGATCGGTCCGTCAGAGCTCGACGGAGAAGACGGTCGGCTGCCATTCGGAAAAGAGGCTCGGCCTGGCAGGTGCAGGTCCGCCGGGTCGGGTTTGATCCTGAGACGAAAACTTTGCCACGAAGGGCGAAGCGGCGGCCGGGGGCGGGAGAAGGAGCACGCTCTCGATCAAGGCGATCGTTGGGCTTCGAAACGGCCCTTCAAGAATGTTGCCGTCGGGGACCTGCTGGTCCGATACGGGCAGCTGATTACCGCCAAGAAGCGGGGGTTCGGCTGTGAGCCGCCTCTTTGACGAGGCTGCGGCGGAGCATGGCGGCGTGTCCTCGGCTGCCCGTCGGGTCAGCGGCGCTGTCCGCCCTGGCCGGTCGTGGCCGCGACGGCCACGGGCTGGGCCGACAGGGTCTCGTGACGACGCTCGTGGGCGTAGCGGACGAGGGCCAGCGCCCGGTAGATGCCGTGGACGAATTTGCCATAGGGCATCGTCAGGAACAACGCGAAAACGACCCCGAGATGCACGGCCAGCAGCATGCCCATGGCGGGCGTCGCGCGCAGGACGAGAAGGAGGAGGCCGGTCAGGCTCGTGAGGAACAGCATGGCGATGAAGGCGACGTCCATGCCGAGCCGCGTCTCGTCGGTGAGGTCGGGCTCGCGCCGCCATTTCGCGGCCAGCAACCCGACCGGGCCGATCAGGAGCCCGATGCCGCCCGCGGTGCCGAGGAGGACCGGCAGGTCGTACCAGGGATAGGGCGCCTCCATGCCGAGGAGATAATGGTAGAGCGTCGCCGTCGAGGTCGAGGCAAAGCAGAGCATGAAGCCGTAGAAGGTCAGGTGGTGGTAGACGCGGCGCGGATCGGTCGGGGTCTCGTCGTCGTTCATGCAGCCGACCCCGCCGCCGTCCAGGTAGCGCAGGCGACCGGAATCCTTCACGGCCTGCCAGATCGAGGGCCAGTCCGAGAAGGTGCCGGACGGCGCGGCGATGTCGCGCCAGAACTTGCGGATCCCGAGCGAGATGGCGACGACCGCGTAGAGCGACACCGCCCCGAACAGCCCCGCCATCGCGTTGTGCGGCATCAGCTTGTAGAAGGCGCCCGGTCCCGTATGCGTGCCGAACAGGGTCGCCGGATCGTGCCACACCGCGAAGCCCATCACGAAGGCGGCGACGCCGACGGCGGCCGCCAGCGCGATGAAGAGGCCGTTCCGGGCGAAGACCCCCGCGAAGGCCCCGGGCCAGACATATTGCGCGTAGCTGTCGTTCCGGACTCGGGCCAGCACCTTCGGCACGTTCACGTCGAATTCGTGCGGCGGCGAGAACTGGCAGTCGTGATAGCAGGCCCCGCAATTGTGGCAGAGGTTGGCAAGGTAGTTGAGGTCGCCGTCCGGGAAGGCGCGCCGCATCTCCATGGCCGGGAAGACCGCGCACAGGCCCTCGCAATAGCGGCAGGAGTTGCAGACGGTCATCAGCCGGTCCGCTTCGGCGAGGGAGGCGGTCGCGTGGTTCGCGATCGAGCCCGCGGTCGCCGTGCCGCCCGCGAAACCTGTCTCAACCATGGGCCGCCTCGCTCACCGCCACGTCGCCCTGCTGTCGGTTGCCGCGTGCGAGCCGCGCCGCCTCCCGGCCCGCGATGCGGCCGAACACGGCCCCGATCGTCATGCCGATCCCGGCCGCATAGCCCTCGCCGAGGACGTTCCCGGCCATGATCTCTCCGGCTGCGAACATGTTGGCCGAGGGCCGTCCATCCGCCATCATCATGCGGGCCTCGTGGGTCACGCGCGTGCCCAGATAGGTGAAGGTGATCCCCGGCCGGACCGGGTAGGCGTAGAAAGGCGCCGCCTCGATGCGCCGGGCCCAATGCGTCTTCGGCGGGTCGAGACCCTCCGTGCGGCAATCGTCCAGGATCTTGTCGTCGAAGTTGCCCGGCCGGACCGCGGCGTTGAAGCCGTCGACGGTCGCCCGGAGCGCCTCGGGATCGAGGCCGAGCGTCTCTGCGAGGGCCTCGATCGTCGGCGCCGAGATCGGCGGGAAGAGCGAGGGCATGAACAGGTTCAGCGAGGAGGCGTCGAAGAGGATGTAGGCGATCTGGTCGGGCTGCGCGGCGACGAGCCGTCCCCAGATGGCGTAGCGTTTCGGCCAGATATCCTCGCCCTCGTCGTAGAAGCGCTGGGCATGCTTGTTCACGACGATTCCGAAGACGACGCAATCGAGGCGCGTGATGATGCCGCCGTCGTATTTCGGCGCCCGGGCGTCGATCGCGACCGCATGGCATTGGGTCGGGTCGCCGACCTCCTGCACGCCCGCGTCGAGCAGGAGGCGCAGGATCGTGCCCATGTTGTTGCGGGTGCCGCGGATGAGGAAATTCTCGGCCGCCTCGCCCCAATATTGCTTCAGCCATTCGATGTTGGATTCGAAGCCGCCCGACGCGGTCACGAGCGCCTTGGCCCGGATGCGTTCCCCGCGCACGGTGGCCGACAGGAACATGCCGTCCTCGATCTCGAGATCGGTGACCTCGGCCTCGTAGCGGACGTCGACGCCGAGCGCCTCGGCGGTGCGATAGAGCGCGTTCAGCATCGCCCGGCCGCCGCCGAGGAAGAAGGAATTCGTACGGCCGAGGCTCAGCGTGCCGCCGAGCGAGGGCTGCCAACGCACGCCCTGCTGCTCGATCCAGGTCAGCATCTGCTTCGACTCGGTGATCATGAACCGGGCGAGGTCCTGATCGGTCTTGCCCTTCGTCACCCGCATCAGGTCTTCGAAGAACTCCTCCTCCGTATACGGACCGGAGAGGCTTCCGGTCGCCGTATCGTGGGCGCACCGCATGTTGCGGGTGTGGCGCGTGTTGCCGCCCCGCCAGAAGGCGTCGGAGGCCTCCAGCACGAGCACGCGCGCTCCGTCCCGGCGCGCGCTGATGGCGGCGCAGAGCGCTGCGTTGCCGCCTCCGATCACGAGGACATCGTAGCCTGGGTCTTCCGGAACTTGCATGATGGGAGCGGACGCGCCGAGACGGACGGACACCGCCTAGCGTGACGGGCCTACAAAGGATACGAATGTATACAGACGTATTTTCCTTTGCGTCAAGTTGCTTGCCCGACCGCCGGGGTCCGGCTCGGTCGTGCGCGACGGGGCTGGTCGGGAGTTGTCGACGTTGATCACGCCAGGCGACCTCGCTGCAGACGACCAGGGTCTCCCGCTCGCGGAGCAGGTCTACCGCCGCCTGCGGGCGGAGATCCGCGCGGGCGATCTCCGGTCCGGACATCGGCTGAAGGAAATGGAGCTGGCAGCACGCCTGCGGGTCAGCCGCACCCCCATCCGCGAGGCCGTCCGCCGCCTCGTATCGGAGGGCCTCGTCGAGGTCGTGGCCGCGCGCGGCATGGCGATCACGACGCTGGATCGGCAGAAGGTTCGGGAACTCTACGCCCTGCGCGAGGCGCTCGAGGGCACCGCGGCCCGGATGGCGGCGCAACACGCCTCGCCCGGCGACCTTGCGACCATGCGGAGCATCCTCGATGCCTGGCGGGCCATGGACGACCCGGCCGAGATCGCCCGGCGCAACCGCCAGTTCCACGAGGCGATCCGCGACGCCGCCCATAACGGATACCTGGAACAGGCGCTGACCCAACTCTCGAACTCGCTGGCGCTCCTTCCGGGCACGACCTTCGAACTGCCGGGACGCGCCGCCGAGGCCCACGAGGAGCACCTCGCCATGCTCCGGGCGATCGAGGAGCGTGACAGCGATGCCGCCGACGCGAAGGCGCGCGGCCACATCGCGCAGGCCGGGCAGGCCCGCTTCCGGATCATGTTCGGGGCGGTCTGACCTCGGCATCGTCCAGCACGGCGCGCAGGGCCGGCGCCGCCCGTTCAGCGCGCCGCGCCACATCTCGTGGACGCGCTGATGCATCGTGACCGCGTCGGGGCCGAGGTCAGCATGGCGACGCCCGGACGTCCTGGTTCGCAGGGAGGCTTCGTTCGAGGGCCAGCCCGACCTCGATCCGGCCCGGCTCGTCTTCATCGACGAGACGTGGCCTCCATCAACATGGCCCGCCTGCGCGGACGCGTGCCCAACATGGCCCGCCTGCGCGGCCGCGCGCCGCGCGGCGAGCGGCTTCGGTCCGCCATCCCGCACGGTTAGCGCGCTATCCGGCAACATGGGCCGGGTCCGCTCGGTCTGACCAGGAGGCAGACCCGCTTGACCTATGGGGCCGGGTTTGCCACCCAACTTGGAAACGATCGGGGGGACGATGAACGCTCGCACCGGGCTGGAGCCGACCGCGATGTCGGTCGCCGGGTCGAACGTCATCGACAGCGCGGACCAGGTCACGCCCGTCGTGCTCGCCGCCATGTCACGCGCGCCAAGCCCCCGGTTGCGCGAGATCATGGCGTCCCTGGTTCGCCACGCTCACGACTTCGCCCGCGAGACGCGCCTGACCGAGGAGGAGTGGGAAGCCGGGATCACGTTCCTGAACCGCATCGGCAAGGCGACTCACGATCGCCACAACGAGGGGGTGCTGTTCTCGGACGCGGTCGGGTTTTCGACGCTTGTCTGTCTTCTCAACAACGGCAATGCGGGCGCGACGGAGACTGCGTCCGCGCTCCTCGGGCCGTTCTGGCGGGCGAACTCTCCCCGGACGCCGAATGGCGGCAGCATCGTGCGCTCGGAGACGCAGGGACCCGTCCTGTTCGTCGAGGCCCGCGTGACAGATCCTGGGCGCCGGCCGCTCGCGGGCGTAGAGGTGGATGTATGGCAGTCGTCCCCTGTCGGGCTCTACGAGAACCAGGATTCGGATCAGGCCGACATGAACCTGCGCGGCAAGTTCACGACCGACGAGGACGGTCGAACCAGCTTCCGTTCGGTCAAGCCGGCCGGGTACCCGGTCCCGACCGATGGGCCGGTCGGCGAACTGCTCCGCGCGCAGGGACGGCACGAATTCCGTCCCGCCCATCTGCATTTCCTGTGCTTCAAGCCGGGCATGAAGACCCTGATCACGCAGGTCTTCGTCGACGACGACGAGCGGCTGCACAGCGACGTCGTGTTCGGCGTGACGAGCCATCTGATCGGCGACTTCCGTCTGCGCGGGCCGGCAGAGCCGCCGCCGGCGCCGGACGTTTCGGGCAAGTGGTATTCGCTCCGCTGTGATTTCGTCATGGAGCCAGGCGAAGCCAAGCTCCCCGTTCCGCCGATCGCCTGAGATGACCGACTCCTATCCCCGGTCCCTGCAGGGCAAGGTCGCCCTCGTCGTTGGCGGGGCCGGCGGCGTCGGGCGGGCGACCTGCCGGCTTCTGGCCGAAGCGGGCGCGCTTTGTGCGATCAACCACAGGCCGGGCGACGACAAGGCAGGCGAAGCGCGGGCGGTCCTGGCCGAATTGGAGGGCGACGGGCATGCGGCCTTCCCGGCCGACGTCGCCGACACGACCTCGATCGAGCGATTGCGGGACGACATCCAGGAGCGGTTCGGCCGGCTGGACATCCTGGTGAACACGGCGGGGTTCACCCAGCCGGTGCCGCATGGCGAACTCGATATGCTTACCGACGAGCTGATCGACCGCCTGTTCGTCGTGAACTGGCGCGGCCAGTTCGCGACCGTGCGGGCCTTCGCGCCGATGCTGAAGGCCTCGGGCGACGGGCTGATCGTGTCGGTGTCGTCCATCGCGGGCGCGACAGGCTCCGGTTCCAGTGTCGCGTATTGCGCCGTGAAGGCCGGCATCGACGTGATGACGAAAAGCCTTGCCCGGGTGCTCGCCCCCGAGGTGCGCGTGATGGCGGTCTCTCCGGGAGTGGTTCAGACCGACTTCGTTCCCGGCCGCGGGCCCGAGCAGAATGCCAAGCTCGCGCCCTCGATCCCGATGCGGCGGGTGGCGGAGCCGGAGGACGTCGCGGCCGCGATCCTCGCCTGCGCGACCCACCTCGTCTACTCGACCGGGGGCATCATCGACGTTGACGGCGGCCGGAAGCTCGTCTGATGCGCTTGCCGCGCGATAGGGTGTTCATCACCGGCGCGCCGAAGCAAGAACGTGACGGTCGACCGCGAATACCGAAACCTGCGCTGATCCCGAGTTCTGCTAGGCGAAGAGGGCCTTCAAGGGAGCTCGATCAAGTCTCGTCGCGCACCGTATTGCGGAGAGTGCCGACCTTCTCGATCGTCACCTCGACGACGTCGCCCGGCTTCATGAATACCGGCGGATTGCGCGCGTAGCCGACGCCGGCTGGCGTGCCCGTGAGGATCACGTCGCCCGGCTCGAGCGTCATCGCTTCGGTCAGAAGCTCGACGACTTTCGCGACCGGGAAGATGAAATCCTGCGTGTTCCCGTCCTGCATGAGTGTGCCGTTCAGCATTGTCGTCAGACGGAGTCCCTGGCCGCCGTCGGGAAGCTCGTCCGGGGTGACGAGGTCGGGCCCGAAGCCACCGGTCCCGTCGAAGTTCTTGCCCATCGTCCATTGCGTCGCCTTCCGCTGGTAGTCGCGGATCGAGCCTTCGTTGAAGATCGAGTAGCCGGCGATGATGCCGTAGGCGTCGGCCTGGCTGACGTGACGCGCCCTCCGTCCCACGACGAACACGAGTTCGCCCTCGTAGTCGAAATTGTCGGAGCAGCGCGGCCGCACGAGCGGCTCGCCATGCGCGACGAGCGAGTTCGCGCCGCGCATGAACACGTCTGGATAGTCGAGCGGCTCGGCCCCGCCTTCGCGCGCATGGGCGGCGTAGTTGCGCCCGATGCAGATGATCTTGCCCGGACGCTCGATCAGGGGTCGGAATCGCAAGGAGCCTTCGTCGAGCCGGGACTGAGCCGTGACGCGTTGCGCGGCCTCGCCTGCGCGGGCGATCAGGTCCGGCCCGCCCGCGACGAGCGAGCCGACCCCGTCCGGCAAGGTCGGGTCGACGCTGCAGAGGTCGTGGACGCCATCGTCTCGCCTCAGCGCGAGCCTGTCACCAGCCGCCGTGCGAACGGAGCAATAACGCATCGGGAAGAACTCCTAGGATGGGGATTAACAAGCAGCGTCCTGTAAGGCCGTACGGTGCGCCCAGTGACGGCGCAGGACGCCTTACTGAAGCTCCCGGCGGACGATGGCGGCACCTTCGGCGAGCGAGCGCAGCTTGCCGAACGCCGTCTCGCGCGACAGGTATTTCATCCCGCAATCGGGCGCCGCCACGAGCTTATCCGCGGCCACGTATTTCAGGCCCGCGCGGATGCGGTCGGCCACGGTCTCGGGCGTCTCGACCGCCTTGTCACCGAGGCTCAGCACGCCCAGCATGATGGTCTTTCCTGCGAGATCCTTCAGGACGCCGAGATCGAGCTTCGGCTGGGCGGCCTCGATCGAGATCTGGTCGGCGATCGAATCCGCGAGCTGGGGCAGGAACGAGTAGCCGGAGGGCTTCTCGTGCACCATCGCGGCGTAGCCGAAGCAGAGATGCACGACGGTCGGGCCCTCGATGCCGTCCAAGGCACGGTTGATCGCCTTGACGCCGTAGCGTTGCGCGCCCTCGGGGCGGCCTTGAAGCCATGGCTCGTCGAGCTGGATCACATGGGCGCCGGCACGCTTCAGATCCTTGAGCTCCTCATTGACGACGGCCGCGAACGCCATCGCCATCTCCTCGTCGTCGGCATAGAACTCGTTCTTCGCCTGCTGGGCCATCGTGTACGGGCCCGGCAGGGTGATCTTGGCGCCCCGGTCCGTGTTCGTCCGCAGGAACGCGATGTCCCGCACCTCGACCGCGGCCCTTCGACGGATTGGGCCGACCACGCGCGGCACGATCGTCGGCTTTCCCGTCCGACCGATCACCTCGCCCGGATTGTCGTTGTCCACACCCTCGAGCGCTGTCGCGAACCGGTTCGAATAGCTCTCGCGCCGCATCTCGCCATCCGTGATGATGTCGATGCCGGCCCGCTCCATGTCGCGGATCGCAAGGAGCGTCGCGTCGTCCTGGGCCTGTTCGAGGTGCGGTTCGGGCACCCGCCAGATGTCGCGAGCCCGGACCCTCGGCACGAGCTTCGAGCCGAGGAGTTCCCGGTCGACGAGCCAGTCCGGCTGCGGATAGCTGCCGACCACGGTCGTCGGGATAAGGGTCGGGATCGTCATCGTTCTGGTCCTCTCGCGATGATCTGGCGGTTCTCGTCTGGCTGGACCGGGCTCCTGCCGTCGCCGACATAGGCGGCTATCGGCAGGGCGACACGCCCGCGACGGATCGGCATCAGCGAGGCCGGGATCTCCTGGCGGATCACGGCGCCGGCCTCTTCCACGCGGTCGAGGAAACGCTCGAGATCCCGCATCCCGCCACCCGGAAGGTCGTGCAGAACCAACAGGGTTTCGTCCTGGGCAGCGACTTGGTCCAAGGCTCGCTCGACCCAGCCCTCCGGCTCCCAGTCGCGCGGGATCGCGTTCCACAGGACGAGGCTGTAGCCGCTCGACACGAGGTGATCGACCGCATCGCGAGACAGGAGATGCCGGCCGATCCTGCCCTCGCCTCCGAACGGCCGGAACAGTCGATCCGGGTGGGCGAGGTCCCCGATGAGCTCTTGCGTCCGGCCTATTTCGTTCTCCGCCGCCTCCGGCTCCGAGCGAAGCCCGAGCGGCACGGAATGCGTGTAGGTGTGGTTGCCGATCCAGTGCCCTTCGGCATGAGCCCGCTCCGCGAGTGCGCGACGGCCCGGCTCGCGCAGCTTCTCGCCGACGAGGAAGAAGGTCGCCTTCAGGCCGCGTTCCGCCAGGACATCGAGCACGTAGGGCGTGACGTCGGGCTCCGGCCCATTGTCGAAGGAGAGCGTCAGGCGGCGCACGGGGCGGGTCAGGTTGCGTGCGCAGCGACGAGACCACCGGGCACCGAGCGCCGGCTCGCGCCCGCAGCAGCGCGTCCGGCGCTCCGCCAGCCGGCCGTCCGGCGCTCCACGAGCTGGACAAATCCGTCGAACGTGATGGCGAGAAACAGGACCAGGAGCACGGCCGCGAAGACGCGCGGCGAGTCGAGCACCGTGCGGTAGCTCGTGATCAGGTAGCCGATCCCGGCCGAGGAGGTCAGCATCTCGGAGACGACCACGCCCACGATCGTCAGCGCGCCGCCGATCCGGAAGCTCGACAGGACGGTCGGGATCGCGGCCGGGACCACGACCCGGAGGATGCGCTGGGGCAGCGTCGCGCCCATCGATCGGGCTGCGACCAGGAATTGCGGATCAATGGTGGCGATCCCGGCCGCCGTGCCGAGAAGGGTCGGAAAGAAGCCGTAGATGGACGCGAACGCGATCTTGGATTCCGAGCCGATCCCGAACCAGGCCGTGAACACCGGATAGAGGACGACGAGCGGGACCGCATAAAGACTGGAGACCAGCGGCAGGACGAGGCGGCCGGCCTGGGGGATGCTTCCGAGCACGGTGCCGGCCAGGATGCCGCCGCCGCAGGCGAACATCATCGAGACGGCGACCTCGCCGAGGGTCACCAGCAGATGCCGGCCATAGGTCCCGGCATCCCGCATCCCGGCCGCGATCGTCTCGCTCAGCGACGGCAGGAACAACGTCGGAATCAGCCCGAGCCGCGGCAGCGCCTCCCAGAGGACGATCAGGGTCGCGACGATCAGGTAGCGGGTCTGGGTCGGCGTGAGCCTCATCATGTCGCCCTCACGCGGCAGACCGGATCTGGCGCCAGATCCGGTCGCGCAGGCCGCCGAACAGCTCGCCGCCCAGCATCTCGTAGGTCCGCGGGCGGGGAAGCTCGACCTTGATGCGGTCGATGATGCGACCGGGTCGGGCGGACATGACCAGCACCTCGTCGGCCAGATACACGGCCTCGGTCAGCGAGTGGGTGACGAAGACCACCGTCTTCCTGGTCTCGGCCCAGATGCGCAGGAGCTCGTCGCCCATCGTCATCCGGGTCTGCTCGTCGAGCGCGGCAAAGGGCTCGTCCATCAGGAGCACCGGCGGATTCTGGACGAGGCCGCGGGCGATCGAGACGCGCTGCTTCATGCCGCCCGACAGCTCGTGCGGGAAGCGGGCCTCGAACCCGGCGAGGCCGACGAGCTGCAGCCGCTCGCGCGCCTTGTCGCGCCGCTCCGCCTTCGGCACGCGCCGGAGCGAGAGTGGGAACTCGACATTCTGCTCGGCCGTGAGCCAGGGATAGAGGCTCGGTTCCTGGAATACGACGCCGACCCGGTTCGGGTCGGGATCGGCGATGGGCCGGCCCTCGACCAGGATGCGGCCATCGGTCGGATGGCGAAGTCCGGCCATCATCATGAGCAGCGAGGATTTCCCGCAGCCGCTCGGGCCGACCAGCACGACGAACCGTCCCGGCTCGACGTCGAACGAGACGTCGTCGACGGCGGTCACGGCGTCCTGGCCCGAGCCGTAGACCTGGGTGACGCCGTCGATCCGGACGGCGGCGGACCTGAGCGGAGTTACGTTCGCCAATGTTCGCACCTCCGCTCCGCCCATCGGATCGTCTCGTTGAACAGGATCGCAAGGATCGACACGAGGATCACGCCGGCGAAAAGCTGGCGCATCTGGAAGTTCTCGCCCCATGTCGCGATCGAATGGCCGAGGCCTTCGCGGGAGGCGTACATCTCGGCCAGCATGACGCCGGTGAAGTTGAAGATCATGGCCAGCCGCACGGTCTCGAGCAGGACCGGCAGCATACAGGGCAGGTAGACCCGGCCGACGATCTGCCCCCGGGTCGCACCATACGACCGGGCGACCGTGACGTAGTCCGCCTTCACCGATTCCACCGCCGCCGCCGTCGTCATGGCGACGATGAAGACGGTGGAGACGAAGCCGTAGGCGACCTTTTGGGCGAAGCCGATGCCGAAGATCAGGATGAACATCGGCAGGAAGATCATCTTGGGGATCGAGAAGACGAAGAACAGGAGCGGCTTCAGGGTCTCGCCCCAGTAGCGGCTCTCCGAGATCAGGAGTCCGATCGCGGCACCGGTCGGCAGCCCGATCAGGAAGGCGACCGCCATCTCGCTGCCGGTGACAAGCATGTCGTTATGCAGGCGCGACCGCCCCAGCATGTCCCAGAGCGTCGCGATGGCGTCGCTCGCCGGAGGCAGGAGCCGCGGGTTCACGGCTCCCGTGCGCGACAGGACCTCCCAGAGTCCGAACGCGCCCGCCACGAGGGCGAAGCGCGCCAGCGCGAACCTCTGCCGCTCGGAGAGGCCCATGTCAGGCCTTCGTCGGGACCGGTTTGAAGGACGTGGTGAAGATGTCGTCGAGCGGCGCCATGTCGATCGGCCCGGAGAGCTGCGCGAGCTCGAGCGAGCGCTGGATCTCGCCGCGATCCATGCGGCCGTCCGGCACGAGCTGGAGCGTGGTGCCCTCGTATTCGAGCGCCGCGATCTCGGCCGGGATCTCGTTCGTCTCGGCGATCAGCTTGATCGCTTCGCTCCGGTTCGCCCTGAGCCAGGCGAGGCCGCCATAAAGGGCGTTCAGCCCCTTCTGGACGAGCTGCGGATTGCTCGCGATCAGGCGGTCCGGCGCGATCCAGCCGGAAGTGAGGTTCGCCGGCACCTCTTTGGTGTAGTCGATGAGGGAGCGCGCCTCGCCCGACTTCATCAGCTGGAAGCTGAGCGGCGAGTACAGCACGATGGCGTCGACATTGCCGGAGAGGAGATTAGGCACGAGCCCGCCCCCGCCGAGCGGCACCTTCGTGAATTGGACCTTGCGGTCGGCCATGGTCCAGACGGCGAGAATGTCCGAACCCGAGCCGGCCGAGGTGATCCCGACTTTCTTGCCCTGGAGGTCCGCAACCTTCTGGATCGGCGACTTCGCCGGGACGACCAGGAACCAGCCGAGATTGGCGGTCGAGCCTCCCGCCACCAGCTTCGAGGCGACGCCGCGCTTGCGGCCGGTCGCGACGAGGGAGGGCGGGTCGAGGATCAGGTCGGCGGCGCCGGCCGCCATGGCCTCGAAGGTCTCGGCCCCACCGCGATAGATCGTGAGTTCCGCGGAGAGGCCCTCCTTCTCGTAGAGCTTGGCGACCTTGGCCGCCTCGGCCACGATGGTCGGCCAATAGGTCTTGGTCGGGAGGCCGATGCGGATCCGCTCGGCGGCGCGCGCGCCGCTCCCGATCAACAGGGTGGAGGCCGCGGCGCTTCCGACCAGGAAACGACGGCGCGCGATCGGCGTGCTTGTCTCGCTCACATCTTCCTCCCGTTGGTTCCGGTCGCTCTGCGGCGACCTTCACTGCTGATGATCGCGGTCAGGCGGCGAGGGGCTCCCGAAGGAGAGCTACGTCCGCCGCCAGGATGATATCCGTCGTGCGCTGGAAATGTTCGGCGAGCGCCGCCAAGGCGGCACTCTCGTCGCGCGCGAGCGCTGCCTCCATCAGCCGAAGATGCTCGGCCTCCACATCGCGCTCGCGTGTCTCGAGCGGGATCGACAGGCGGCGGTAGCGCTCCGACTGCTCGTAGAGGACATGCCTCAGCCTGAGGAGCCACGCCGACCCGCATGCGCCGACCAGGGCCTGATGAAAGCGTCGGTGCTGACTGGCCCAGGCCTCGTTGTGCCGTTCTGGCTGTTCGGCACCGAGCCGCGGCAGGACGCTGAGCGCGGCGAACGCCGATTCGACCGCGGCCTCCCATTCGGGTCCGCCCTCGGCCATCGCTCGCCTGAGCGCGAGACCCTCGATTTCGATCCTCGTGCGGGTCAGGTCCCTGAGATCAGCGCTGGAGACGGGACTGACCCGGAACCCGCGCTGGTCGAGTGATTGCACGATCCCGTCCGTGACGAGCCGCGACAGCGCTTCCCGGACCGCTGCAAGGCTGACAGAAAATCGCTTGGCCAGAATGGCGATGTGCAGCTTCTGCCCAGGCAGGAGCACGGCCGTCAGGATCTCACCACGCAGTCGCTCGGCGATCGCGGATGCGAGCGTGCGAGGCAGGCGCTGCCCGTCGCATGTGTCGAGGTGAATGCCGATCGAACTTGGCATCTCACGAACCTACGCACGTCCAGTCCGCCACGCAAACGAAAATCGATTTTATCCGATCGTGAGGGATGGGACCGAGATTCTCGCACGGCAGTTGCTGCGACACGAAGCTGGCCCGCTCTCGGTCTAATGCTGCGAGCGGGCGGTCGCGTTCCCGGCATAGGCCCACATCGCCGTGTGAGGCAGCGTGATCGGCACCTCGCTCCCGGGGTGGAAGCGGATCTCCGTTGAAAGTTCGAGGACCTCGATCCGGCCACCAAAGACGGACAGGTCGTAGATCGTCTGCGTACCGTGGTAGCGGCAGTCGACGACATTCGCGGTGAAGCTGTTGATCGCGTCGCTCGCCCCGAGACGCACCGCTTCGGGGCGGAAGGCTATCGTCGCTGGGGAACCCGCGGCGATCGTCGCAGGAAACGTTGCGCGCAGCCGTGCGCCGGACGTCGTCTCGACGATCCCCTCGTGGCCGGAACACTCGATGACCTTGCCGTCGATCTCATTCGAGGCGCCCGTGAAATTCGCGACGAAGAGGTCGGCCGGCTGATTGTAAATGTCCCGAGGCGACGCGAGCTGAAGCATCAACCCGTCTCGCATGACGCCGATGCGATCGCCGAGGACCACGGCCTCGGCCTGGTCGTGCGTGACGTAGATCGCCGTGACATTCGTCCTCTTGATGATGCGCCGAAGGTCGTCGCGCAGGCGCAGGCGCAGCTTCGCGTCCAGGTTCGACAATGGCTCGTCGAGCAGGAGGAGGCGGGGCTGGTAGACGAGGCTGCGTGCCAGCGCGACGCGCTGCATCTGGCCGCCCGAGAGCGCGACCACCGGCCGTTCGGCATATTCCGACAGCCCGACGATCTCGAGCGCCTCGTCGACCTTTGCCTTGGCCTCGCCGCGAGGCGTCTTCCGGTGCTTGAGCGGAAAGGCCACGTTCTGCCGAACCGTCATGTGAGGCCAGACCGCGTAGGACTGGAAGACCATCCCGATGTTGCGGTGGCGCGGGGGCATCAGGACGCCGCGCGCCGGCGCCGAGACGATGTCGCGACCGATCGAGATCGTGCCGGACGTCGGATGTTCGAGGCCCGCGACGCAGCGGAGCGTCGTCGTCTTGCCGCAGCCGGAGGGACCGAGCAGCACCACGATCTCACCGGCCGCGACCGTGAAGCTCACGTCGTCGATGGCTGGGCGGCCGACCGAGAAGACCTTGCGCAGATTCTCGACTCTGAGTTCTTCGGACATCGGTCTCCGCTCGGCCGCCGAGGAATATGCCGTAGGTGTCTACAAAAACGAGGCGGCCGGACAGGCCATCATGATGGGACGCGACGAATGCCACGGCCGCACGCGTCACGGATCACGCCTTCATTGCCGATAGCCGTATGTCTTGTTCCACTCCTCGACCCACGCGTCGCGGTTCTTCACATAGCGTTCGAAGTTCGGCACCCAGAGCTTGACCTTTTCGGGATCATATCCCGGTGGATTGACGGGCGGCTTCTTGAGACCTGTCAGGTTGCCCTGCTGCTTGATCATGAAGCTCTGACCCTCCTCGGAGAGGAGCCAGTTCATGAACAGCTTTGCGGCGTTCGGACTGGCGGAAGCCCTCGTGATCCCTGCCGCGTAGGGATTCACCGGAACGCCCTCCGGTGGAAAGACAATCTCTACGGGTGCCCCGTCTCGCTTCTTCACATAGATGATGTTGTAGAGGAGTGGCGCGATCGCGACTTCGCCGCGCACCACGGCGTCCGAGGTCGGCGCGCCGGACGGATAGAGCATCGGTGTCGTCGCGGCCTGCTTCTTCCAGTAATCTTCGCCGAGCACTTCGCGCTCGAACATGATGCGCGTCCAGGTTGTCCCGCCGGACGGTCCGATCACCTGGCCGATCTGCTTGTTCCCGTATTCAGATTTCGTGAGATCCGCCCAGGATTTCGGCGGGTTCTTCACGAGCTCGGTGTTGTACGCTATGGCCCACCCGAGCGTCGCGGTCGGCCAGAACTTGGGCGAGACGAGGAGATCTTCCCGGTAATCCTTCGCGTTCGGCGGCGCGTAATCCTGGAACAGATCCTCGATGCCGATCATCAGACCACGATCGGAATGCTTGACGATGTCGGCCAGCAGCTTGCCCGCGGCCGCCTCCGTCCTGATCCGCGTGATCAGCTGGCCGCCCGGAGCGCGCACGATTTCGACCCGGACGAAGGGGAAGCGCTTGTTGAACTCCTTGATGGCCTCCTGTTCGGTCTCGAGGAAGTCGGCCGTGTAATAGACGACCTTTCCTTCCTTCTTCGCAGCCTCGATCAGCTCGGGCGGCCCGAACTGTGCCTGGGCGGCCGCCGGTGTTGCGGCCAGGGCCAGGGCCAGCGACGCCCCTGCGCCTGCGAGAACTTGTCGACGATCGAGCTGCACAGTGTTTCTCCCGTTGGACATTGTTGTTGTCAGCCAGCGCGGCCGATGCTGGAACTGCCCCCGCCACTCCAGGACAGGAGGTTCGCGACGCTGATCAGACCTGCGAGGAGGACGATCTGCACGATGCTGAACGCGGCCGTGATGCCGACATTGCCGCCCTCGTAATAGTCCAGGAGGAGGACGGCCATGACCATCGACTCGCTGGTGTAGAGGAAGAGCGAGGAGCCGAGCTCCCGCACGGCCAGGATGAATAGGAGCGTCATCGCGGCGACGACGCCGGGGCGCGCCAGCGGCAGCACGATCGTCCGGATGGTGCCGAGCACGCTCTTGCCGCAGATCCAGGCTGCTTCTTCCAGCTCCCGGTGGATCTGCATCAGCGAGGTCGAGAGCGCCTTGACCGTGTCCGGCATGAAACGGGCGATGAAGGCGAGCGAGAGGATCCACATCGTGCCGTAGAGGCCGCCCGGAAGACCGATCCAGGCCCAGAGATACGCGACGCCGACGACGAGGCCCGGGATCGCGACCGGTAGCGTCGTGATGAGATCGATCGTCCGCCGGGCCGGCATCTGCGTGCGGTTCACCGTATAGCTGATTGCGAAGGCGAGCATGCCGCCGAAGATCGCGGTTACGAAGCCGACCTCCATCGTGTTCACGATCGAGCGGGTCGTCAGCGGGTTGTCGAACAGCTTCTCGTAATGAATGAACGAGTATTGCTGCAGGTTGATGAGGGCCTGGAAGTCCCGGATGAACAGGAATCGCCGCGTTGACGCGATGATCAGCGCCAGCATCGGCAGGATCACGACGATGGAAATATAGACGAGCGCGAGCGCAAGGGTCAGCCAGCGCCAAGGACCGAGATCGAGCGACCGCGGCCGGAAGGCCTTGCCGGCGACTGTCGTGTAGCTGCGCCCGGAGAGGACCTTCTGTTGCAGCCAGACGAGGAAGCCGGTCACGACCATGAGCAGGATGGCGACGGCGGCCGCGGTCGAATAGAGCGGCGGCGACCAGTTGGTCAGCTTGAAGATGTAGGTCGTCAGGACGGGAATGTCGCCCGGCGTGCCGAGGACGGCCGGGATTCCGTAGATGCCGAGCATCACGACGAATGACAGCAGCATGCCGGAGATGATGGCCGGCATGATCAGCGGGAAGGTCACCGTGAAGAGCGTCGAGAACGCGCTAGCGCCGGACACTTCGGCGGCTTCCTCCAGAGCCGGATCCATGTTCCGCAGCGCGGAGGCGGTGAACATGTACACGTAGGGCGCGTAGTAGATCCCGAAGATCACGACCAGCCCGGTCATCGTATAGACGTCGAAGCGGAATCCGATATCCAGGCTTTTCAGCGGGAGATTGAGCAGTCCGGTCTTCGGCGAGGCGAGGATGGCCCAGGCGACGCCGCCGACCAGAGGCGGCACGAAGAGGGGCAGCATGCTGGCGGAGGCAATGAAGCGCTTGCACGGCGTGTTCGTGCGCACGACGATCCACGAGAAGGTGAGGCCGATGACGACGGCGAGCGCGGTGCCGCCACCACAGGCGATCAGCGAGTTCCCGAGCGCTCGATGAACGTTCGAATTTCCCATCACTTCGGTGAAGTTCGACAACGACAGCTGGAACTTCGAGAAGCCGTCCACGACCGGATTGGCGTTGGTGACGGCCCCGAGCAGCAGCATCGCGACGGGATAGAGGACCAGGAAGGTCAGGATCGACAGAAGTGTCCCGGACCAAAGCCAGCGCAAGGCCGAGCGTGTCCTCGCGCCACGGCCGGCATCGCGCACGGACAGCGCATAGGTATGCTCGACGCCTAACGCATCGACAGCCAACGGACGTCCTCCCGAGCGCGCGGTTCAGCCGCGATGCGTCTTGACCGATGCGTAACACACGACGCCGGCCGCTGCCTACCGAGCGGCGTTCGCGTTGGTCACGGTTCGTCGCCGGACGGTCGCCTCAATACTCGTCCTTGGGCAGCGTGATCAGGGGAAATGCGCTGAGGACGTGGGGCTCGCCGACCGGGGACGCTTCACAAAGATGGCTGGTCTGCAGCTCCGCGAAGCTCGCGACGCCGAGGAGTCCGAGACAGGACACGATCTCCGTCTCGAGCAAGTCCAGCACGCGCCTGACGCCCTCCTGGCCGGCGGCCGCGAGGCCGTAGCAATACAGCCGGCCGATCCCGACCGTATCGGCGCCGAGCGCGATGGCCTTGACGACGTCGGTGCCCCGGCAGACGCCGCCGTCGACCGTGATCGACGCCCGCCCGGCGACGGCCTGGACGATCTCGGGCAGGGCATCCAGCGCACCGCGGCCGTGATCGAGTTGCCGGCCACCATGGTTCGAGACATAGACGCCCTCGACGCCGTGCTGGCAGGCGATCTCGGCGTCTTCCGCCGTCGCGATGCCCTTGAGGATCAGTGGGACGTCGTATTTCGCCTTGATCCGCTCCACGTCCGACCAGGCCAGAGCCGCCTGATAATCCTGGCCACCGGCGCGGTCGCGCCAGGGCTTGACGAAACGTCGGGCGATGTCGCGCTCGCGCCGGGAATAGATCGCCGTATCGACCGTCAGGCAGAAGGCGTCGTAGCCGCTGTCGATCGCCCGCCGGATGTGGTCGTCGACGAAGCTCTCGTCGCCGCGGACGTAGAGCTGGAACACCTTCGGGCCGTCGGGGGCGGCGGCGGCCACCTCTTCCATGCCGACCTTGGTCACCGAGCTGAGATAGAACGGCACGCCGAAGCCCGAGGCGGCGCGTGCGACGAGGATCTCGCCCGTAGGCCCGATCGATTCGAGGCCTCCGACCGGCGCCAGTGAGACCGGGAGGCGCGTCGTGCGCCCGAAGAAGCGCCCCGAGCATTCGATGCGGGAGACGTCGCGCAGCACCCGCGGCCGGAAGGCGAGGCGATCGAAGGCGAGGCGATTGCGCCGGACGGTGGTCTCGGTCTCGGTCCCGCCCGTGATGTAGTCCCAGATGCCGCGATCGGTCCGGTCGTAGGCAGCCCTGACGATCTCGTGCAGCGTCAGAAAGCTCTGCTCGGCCTCCATCTCCTCGTCTCCCCCGATCCGCTCCGAGCTCTTCAGGCTCTCGTATCCCATTGGGCTTAGCCCGACCCGCTCTCACGGCAAAGGCCGGCGCTCGCAGGCGCTTCGTGCCTTAAGGCGGGTGGTCTCGACGCGTCAGCCGGCGGGAGGGGCGACGGACAGGCCTTGAACACGATGCTTCTCGATCAGCCTCGCGATGAGCCCCGACCGCTTGGCCTCCTCGACGAAGTCGCGCAGGAACGCTGCACCGGCTGCATTGCCGTGCGCGGTGCCGATGGCCTGCTGCACCGCGGAGAAACGACCCTCGAGGATCCTCGCTCCCGGGAGCCGCTCCACATCCGAGATGAGGCGCGGACGCAGGCCGGCGAGGGCGTCGAGCTTGCCGTCGACGAAAGCGTCGAAGGATGCGTCGATGGTGTCGGCGCGGACGAGCTCGGCATGGGCGATATGGCGCGAGAGCCAGAGATCGTAGGCGCTCCCGGCCGCGACCGCGATGCGGATGCCCGGCCGGTCCACGTCCCCGATCTCGCCCAGGGGAGATCCGGCGGGCACGAGATAGGTCGACTCGATCTCGGCATAGGCCGCCGTGAAGGCGATCTTCTGAGCGCGGGCCGGCTCGGCCCCGATCAGCCCGATGTCCCAGGCACCCGTCTCCGCCGCATCCGCCAGTTCGCTCGGGCGCGGATAGGTGACGTAGCGGACCGGAACGCCGAGCTGGTCGGCGACGGCCCGCGCCAGGTCAGGCGAGACACCCTCGGGGTCGCCCGAAGCGGTGCGCCCGGTCACGAGCAGGAAGTTCGAGAGATTGACGCCCGCCCGCAGGGTGCCGGTAGGCGCGAGTTCGGCAATGACCTTGGCGTCCATTCTGGTCCTCGTCGTTTCGATGGCGGCCGGCGTAGCGGATCGCTCTGCCGGCGTCTCGTTCGATCGCATCCGGAGCCGCCGCAACTGTTTCTGCCTCAGTCATCCCTCGTCTGTCCCAGCATCCTGCGGGGATCGACATGGCGGTCGTATTCGTCGGCGGTGAGCAGCGACAAGGCGATGGCGGCCATGCGCGGTGTCGTGCCGTCGGCCATCGCCTTGCGGGTGATGTCGACAACCTTGTCGTAGCCGAGGATCGGGTTCAGCGCGGTCGCGAGCAGGAGCGAGCTCTCGACGTTGGCGGCGAGCCGCTCGGTGTCGGCCTCGAGACCGGCGACGAAGCGGGCGGCGAAGACCTCCATGCCGTCCCCCAGCAGGCGGATCGAGCCGAGCAGGTTGTGGATCAGGACGGGCTTCGCAACGTTCAGCTCGAAGGACCCCGAGGCCCCGGCCGCCGTGATGGCGGCATGGTGGCCGATCACCTGGAAGGCCACCTGGACGAGGGCCTCCGCGATCGTCGGATTGCGTTTGCCCGGCATGATCGACGAGGTCAGGCCGTCATCCGGAAAGATCAGCTCGCCGAGGCCGGCGCGCGGGCCAGAACCCATCCAGCGCAGGTCGTTCGCGATCTTGAGGAGCGAGACCGCCAGCGTGTTGAGGTGGCCGGACACCTCGACCAGCACGTCATGCGCGCCCATGCCCTCGAACTTGCTCTCCGCCGGGCGGAAGGCGAGCCCCGACGCTGCCGCGATCTCGTCACAGACGAGACGATCGAACCCCGCTTCCGCGTTGAGGCCGGTTCCGATCGCGGTCCCGCCCTGGGGCAGCTGAAGCAGGCGGGGCATGGCATCGCCGATGCGGTCGCGCCCTGCCGCGATCTGGCGCGCGAAGGTGTCGAAGCCCTGCCCGAGCGTCATCGGCAGCGCATCCATGAGATGCGTCCGGCCAATCTTGATGACGTCTCTGAACTGGCCCGCCTTCGCGGCGAGAGCCGCCTGCAGTGTCGCGGCGGCCGGCTCGAGCCGGTCCCGGAGTTCGGTCGCCGTCACGATCTGCATGACGGTCGGGAAGCTGTCGTTCGAGGATTGCGACCGGTTGACGTGGTCGTTCGGGTGGACCGGGTCGCGCGTCCCGAGCGGCTGGCCGAGGATCTCGTTCGCGCGGTTCGCGATCACCTCGTTCGCGTTCATGTTGGTCTGGGTGCCGCTCCCCGTCTGCCAGACGGGAAGCGGGAAATGCGCGTCGAACCGCCCCTGCCGGACCTCGTCGGCGGCCGCCTCGACCGCGTTCGCAAGCCGGTCCGGAAGCCCTCCGAGCCGGCGGTTGGCGCGCGCAGCGGCCCGCTTCTGCAATCCGAAGGTCCGGATCAGCGAGACCGGGAAACGCTCCTCGCCGATGGCGAAGACGTCGAGGGCGCGCTGCGTCTGCGCGCCCCAGTACCGATCCGCCGGGATCGCGATCTCGCCGAAGGCGTCGCGTTCCCGCCGGGTGGACGGGGCCGTCATTGGGTGCCGGTGACGCCCGCCGCCTTGATGATCGGGGTCCATTTGGCGATCTCGGATGTCAGATGCGCGGCGAGTGCCGAAGGGGTGGCCCGCTCGGGCGTCACCGGATCGGCGCCGAGCTGGGCCATCCGGTCGCGCAGCGTCTTGTCCTTGAGGGCCTCGTTCAAGGCAGCCACCAGCCTGTCGACGATGGGTTTCGGCGTGCCCTTCGGGGCGAACAGCCCATACCAGACCTTGTAGGTGAATCCGGGGAGCCCTGCTTCCGCCGCGGTCGGAAGGTTCGGCAGGGCGGCCGACCGTTCGGTGCCGGTCGTCGCATAGCCCTTGATCGTGCCCGCCTCGACGTTCGAGACCACGTTGACGATCTGGTCGCACATCACGTCGACCTGCCCGCCCATCATGTCGTTCATGGCCGGGCCCGTGCCGCGATAGGCGACGTTGGTGAACTTGGTCTTGATCGCGTCGGCAAAGAGCAGACCGCACAGGTGCGATGCCGACCCGATCCCGGCATGCGAGTAGTTCACCTTCTCGCCAGTGGCTTTCACGTAGGCGACCAGTTCCTCGAACGACTTTGGCGCAAGGTCCTTCTTGGCGACGAAGGCAGAAGGCAGGTCGACGACGAGGCCGATCGGCTCGTAGTCCTTGACCGGGTCGTATTTCAGCCTCGGATACAGCGCCGGATTGGTGGCGTGGCTGATGTGGATCATGAGGAGATTGTAGCCGTCGGGCGGCGACGACGCGACCTTGGCGCTGCCGACCGATCCGCCGGCCCCGCCGATGTTCTCGACGACGACCTGCTGGCCGAGGACGGGCGTCATGCTCTGGGCGAGGAGCCGCGCCAGCGTATCGCCCGGCCCGCCAGCCGCATACGGCATGACCATGGTGACGGGGCGGGCGGGATAGGTCTGTGCCGTGGCGGCGTTGCCGCTGAAGGCGGCCGCGATCGCGATGGCGGCAGAGGTCTTCCACATCATTCGTCTGTCCTCCCTGTCCTTGCTCTGTTTCGAAAGACCTGGGCCGCTAGAGGGCGGCCCTTCGACCTCGTCTTGGCGAGGAGGCGTCAGCGATGACGCAACCAGGAGTCACGTCCGCCCGGGCAGCCCGAGCGACGCGATGTAGGACGCGAGCTCCGGCTTCTCCTCCAGCCCAAAGCCCGGCGCGTCCGTGGGCCGAACCTCGCCGCCGCCCACCCCGCAACCCGGCGGATAGCCGCCGAAAGGCTGGAACACGCCCGGATAGGCCTCGCACCCGCCCAGTCCGAGCCCGACGGCGATGTGCAGGTTGATCAGATGTCCGCCATGCGGGAAAGCCTGTGCCCGGCTGAACCCATGGGCCTCCATCAGGGCGAGCATCCTGGCATATTCCGTGATCCCGTAGGACAGGCCCGGATCCATCTGGAAAACGTCGCGGCCTGGCTTCATGCCGGCGAAGTTCAGGAGGTTCTTGACGTCGCTTGCCGAGAACAGGTTTTCTCCGGTCGCGACCGTGCCGGCATAGGACGCGACGATCTCGCGATTGAGCGCGAAATCGAGCGGATCGCCGATCTCCTCGTACCAGCGCAACCCGAACGGCTCGAGTGCCCGGCCATAGGCGAGCGCCGTCTCGAGATCGAATCGCCCGTTCGCGTCGACCGCAAGTCGGTGACCCTTGCCCGCGACGGCGAGTGCCTCCTCGATCCGGCGGACGTCCTCGGCCAGCGAGGCGCCGCCGATCTTCATCTTGAACGCGTCGAAGCCGAGATCCTGGTAGGCGCGGAACTCGTCGGCGAGCGTCCGGCCGCTGCCAGCCGGGTAGTAATAACCTCCGGCCGCGTAGACTGGCACCGACTTCGCACCCCCAGACCGTCCAAACGCCCGGGAGATCGTCACATGGGCGGGCTCGTCGGCGAGCTTGGCGTTCAGGTCCCAGATCGCGAGTTCGATCGCGCCGGCCGCGCCCGCACGGTCGCCATGTCCGCCCGGCTTCTCGCCCCGCATGATGACGTGGAGCACCTTTGCGGGATCCATGCGCTCGCCCGACGCATCGAGCAGCGTGCCGGAATCCGTCGCCCTGAGCCGCGGGATCATTCGGTCGCACAGGATCCCGCCCTGCGCGAAGCGGCCGATCGAGTTGAAGCCGAGCCCGACGACTGGCCGGCCGCGACGAACCATGTCCGTCACGATCGCGACCAGTGAAACGTCATGCCCGGCAAAGGACACGACCGCGTTGGCGACCTCGCCCTCGAGCGGCACCGCGAGGTGGCGGATGTCCACGATCTTCAAGCGATGCTGTCCTGGCTCATCGGTCGGACATCTCAGCCCTGCCGCGGCACCGAGCCGAGCACGCGGTCGACCATGGCGGGCGCGAGGCCGAGATAGTTGCCGGGCGAGGTCAGGCGGTCGATCGTCGCCCGGTCGATGCGGCCGCTGACCTCCGGGCTGGCTGCGAGGGCCTCGGCGAGCGTGCCGCCGGTCTCGTTCACGATGCGGCAGGCCTCGTAGACGACATCATGCGCCTCCTGCCGGCCGACCTGCGGGGCGAGGCCCATCATCACGGCCTCGGCCACGATGAGGCCGCGGCTGATGTCGAGATTCCTCGCCATCTTGGCCTCGTCCACGATCAGCCCGCCGAGGGCGAACTTGGCCTGGTGCAGGGCGCCGGCCGTGAGCACGAAGCTTTCCGGGATCGCCATCCACTCGGCATGCCAGGGGCCGGTCGCGCGCTCGAAATCCTGGATCGTCGCGTCGAGCATCAGGCCGGCATGCTGCCGGACGGCCTTGGCGGCCGCCAGGATCAGCTCCGACGAGATCGGGTTGCGCTTCTGCGGCATGGTCGAGGACGCGCCGCGGCCCTTCACGAAGGGCTCGTAGAGCTCGCCGAACTCGGTCGAGGCCATGATCATGACATCGAGCGCGATCTTGCCGAGCGAACCGGTGACGAGGCCGAAGAAATTCACGACCTCGGCGAGACCGTCGCGGGCGACGTGCCAGGTGGAGACCGGCACGCCGAGGCCAAGCTCCTCGCAGAGCGCCTGCTGGACCTCGAACCCCCTGTCGCCGAGAGAGGCGAGCGTGCCTGCCGCGCCCGCAAATTCGCCGACCAGCACACGCGGCTTCAGCTGCTCGAGCCGCTCGGCGTGGCGATCGAACATCGCGAGCCAGATCGCGGTCTTGTAGCCGAAGGTGACCGGCAGGGCCTGTTGGAGATGCGTGCGGCCGGCCATCGGCGTATCGCGATGGCGCCGCGAGAGGTCGGCCAGGATGCGGCGCAGTTCCGCGACGTCGTCCTCGATGATCTTCAGGCCGGCGCGAACCTGGAGGATCACGGCGGTGTCCATGATGTCCTGGGTGGTCGCGCCCCAATGGACGTAGCGACCCGCCTCGCCGCATTGCTTCACGAGTTGGTGGACGAGCGGCAGGATCGGATAGCCGACGACATCCGTCTCCTGCCGGAGGAGATCGAAATCGAGCCGGGACGGGTCCGACAAGCGAGTGATGTCATCGGCGGCCGCCTGCGGGATCACTCCGCAGCGCGCCTGCGCCTTGGCCAACGCGACCTCGACCTCGACGTAACGCGAGATGAGCGCGTAGTCGGAGAAGGCCTCGCGCATGCCGGGCGTCCCGAATGCGTCCCGGAACAGGATGGAATCGAGGACGGTCGTGGCCGTCGGGATCGAGGAACCCTGCATCGCGTTTCCCTGCCGCGCATTATATGTCCGGACATAACGATCGTACGTATGTGCGGATTGAGGTCAAGAGGGTGCTGTCCGATGATCGGCAGCTCCGAGATGAGACGCAATGCTCGACACACGATATGCGCAGATCGCGCGCGACCTCGCGGAAGGCATCGCGAGCGGTCGCTTTCCGGTCGGATCGGTGCTCCCGACCGAATTCGAACTGTGCGACCATTACAATGCGAGCCGGCATACGGTCCGGGCCGCCGTCAGGCAGATCCAGGATCTCGGGCTCGTCTCGCGGCGCAAGAAGTTCGGCACCCGGGTGGAAGCCGCGACGGCCCAGGCCGGAGAGTATCGGCCGTCTCTCGCCAGCATCGAGGACCTGGTCCAGTTCGGAGAGGCACATACACGGGTCGTGCAGGACGTCGAGGACGTCGTGGCTGACGGCCCTCTGGCAAGGCTGCTCGGCTGCGCGAAGGGCCGGCGCTGGCTTCGGGTCTCAAGCTTGCGCCTCGACGGCCAGGCAGCTTCTCTGCCGATCGGCTGGACCGACACCTATGTGGACGCCGCCTATGCAGGATTGCGCGAGGTGGTACGGGACGAACCCGGCACCTTGATCAGCACACTCGTCGAGAGCCGTTTCGGGAAGAGCTGCGCCGAAATTCGTCAGGAGGTGACCGCCACGGCCATCCCGGATGATCTCGCGGGACAGCTGCGAGCCGAACCGAATTCGCCGGGTCTTCGCATCATCCGCCGCTATCTCGACGATGCGGGGGCCTGTTTCGAGGTGTCGGTCAGCACGCATCCGGCCGGCCGCTTCACGGTGGCGACGAGCCTTCGCAGAAGGCCGACCTAGCAACTCCCACGCGCACGCCTCGCCTTGCCTTGCCTGACTTGCAGCCCATCCCACCCTAAGTGCTGAACAGGTGCGTCACTCGGGCGTGAACGCCTGTCCGGCACTCACTCGAAGTTCGCTCCGGCGCAACGGCGACCCGACTGGCCGCAGGCTAAGCGGTCTCGGTCGGTTCAGGAAGCTGCCCGGCGGCCCCGGCAAGCTGCGCGAGCGTCGTGGTCACGCCGCCCGCTTCCGTCATGACCGGCATAAGCCCGACCAGGGCTCGGGTGACGCCGCCATCCACCGGGATGTTGGCTCCATTGATGTAGCGCGCAGCTTCGGATGCGAGCCACACGACGACGTCCGCGACGTCTGAGCCGGTCCCGAGCCGGCCCAGCGGCACCATCGCTTCCCGGGCGCTCCGGACGGCATCGTTACCGTAGAATTGAGCGTGGACGGGCGTCTCGATCATGCCCGGGCTGACCGCGTTGCAGCGGATGCCGCGTGGGCCCCATTCGACGGCCGTCATGCTCGTGAGCCCGAGCAACGCCGCCTTCGAGGGCGAGTAGGCGCCGCGCATCGGTTGTCCGAATGTCCCGCTCATCGACGCCATATTCACGATCACGCCGCCGCCCGCCGCCAGCATGCGGCGGCCGACGGTCTGCGTGCACTGGAACGCGCCCGTTAGGTTCACGGCAATCTCGCGGTCCCAGTTCTCGCGGGGAAGATCCTCCAGCGGCATCCGGTGCCGAATGGCCGCGTTGTTGACCAGAAGGCAGGGCGGGCCGAACTGGCTGACGGCCTCCTCCGTCGCGCGCTCGACATCGGCCGTGCTGGTCACGTCGCAGCGGGCCCAGATGGACCGGCGGCCCGCATCGTTCAGCGCCTGCGACCGGGCCTCCGCGCCCGCCCCATCATGGTCCCAAAGCGCAACGGCGTAGCCCGCTTCGGCCAGCCGCTCGCCCAGGTCCTTACCGATGCCGCCGGATGCTCCGGTGACGATCGCGAGGCGACGTGAATCGTTCTCCATGCCTTTCGGCCCCCTGCTCATCGACGATGTAGAGCCCTGCTCAGAGCCTCGCTGCCGCAGCCAGTCTCTCCCGAGCGGCGGGCGAGGTCTCGACGGCTTTACTGCTCGCCCTTGATGTCACCTTCGATGGCGACCTGCCGGAGCGTTGCGACCTCGCTCCCGATGAAGGTCTTGAACTCGGCAGGGTCCATGATGCGCGGGAATACGCCCTGCAGGCGCAGCTTCGGCGTCAGGTCAGGCGACAGCATCGCGTCCCGGAAAGCCTCGTAGATTTTCGTGACGACTGGTGCCGGCATGGCGGCCGGCCCGATGACGCCGTAGGAGTCGGATATGTCGAAGCCGGGAAAGCCCTGTTCGGCCACGGTCGGAACGTCGGGGAACATGGGAGAGCGCTCCGCGCTCGTGACGGCCAGCGGCCGGAGCTTGCCGGCCGAAAGATGAGGCTGGGCCGAGATCACGTTCGCGAAGATCAGTTTCACCTGGCCGGCCACGGCGTCGGTCAGCGACGCGCCCGAACCGCGATAGGGAACGTGCACGATGTCCACCCCAGCCTGCTTCTTCAGCATCTCGCCCGCGAAATGCTGGCCGCCGGCGATGCCCGACGTCGCGTAGAACAGGCTCCCCGGCTTCTCCTTCGCCATCGCGATCAACTCGACGAGCGTCTTGACCGGCATGGACGGGTGGACCGCGATGATGTTCGGCGAGCTCGTCAGGTTGACGATCGGCGCGATGTCTTTGAGCGTGTCGTAGGGAAGCTTCTTCTGGACGGTCGCGTTCGCGGCATGCGTGTTGACGACGATCATGCCGATCGTGTGCCCGTCCGTGGCCCGGACGACCGCCTCCGTTCCGGGAATATAGGCGCCTCCGGGCCGGTTCTCGATGATGACGGGTTGACCGAGCCTCGCGGCGAGATGCTGCTGCAGCAGGCGGGCGAGGTTGTCGGTGCCGCCGCCCGGCACGGTGGGCATGATGAACCGGACGGGCCGCGTCGGCCAGGCATCCTGAGCACGGGCGTACCGCGCGCCCAGAGCCGCCAGTGCGAGCCCCCCGAGAACGGATCGTCTCCTCACGGTCGTTCCTCCCTGAACGTCGCGTTCCGCGATCATTGTGGTGAACCTATTCGGCAGGGTTTCAAGCAAGTTGCAGGCCGCGATCGTCTCGTCTTCCGACGACGCCGGACGAGCCCGCTCGTGTCCGCGGCCGCGACATTCGTCGCTGGCGAGGACAGGCGCGAGCTGGCGCGGCGGGGCGCCGTCTGCGCTGGCCAAGGCAGGCCACGTCGATCGTCGGGGCAAACGCGGTCGGGCAGTAACAGCTGCCCCGAACACTCCGCCCCTCCCGCCGCAAGCCGAATCCTCTGATGACGCGGGTCGCCCGGGTCCGTCCGGCCAAGCGCGTTCATGCGGGCCCGGCGAGGAGAGGTGCGAGCTGCCGAACGTCGTCCATCCGCTCGATTCCGAGGATCGCGTCCCGCAGCCTTTCGACCTGCTCGTGCAAGAGGACGCGGGTGGCGTTGCCGTTGAACTTCGCCAGGATGTCCTCCTCCGTGAGCGCGCGCTCGGGTGAGCCGCGCTCGACAGTCTCCCGGGCCTCGAAGCGGGTCCCGTCCCGCATGGTGACGAGGACCGCCCCGGAATAGTGCTTCGGGAATGTCGTATGCGGGTCGACCGCGTGGATGACCCGCTGGGCAAGAGCCGCGACGCGCTCGTCCGCCAGGGCCGCATCGTCGAGGTCGTCGAGGCCGAACCGCCCGCGCACGAGCGTCGCGGCGACCGTATAGAACGCGCTGAACTGGGCCGCGTAGGCGTCGGTCGGGCGGCGCTTACGGGCGACCGGCTCGCAGACCTGCTGGATCGCCGCCTCGGGCACCAGCACCGTGACGGAGTCGATTTCCTCCGGAAGCGGGCTATGCTCGGCAGCGATCCGAGCAGCGGCATCGATCAGTGGGACGTTGAAGTAGCAGGCCGGGAGCGGCTTCAGCGAGATCTCCTGGACGATCCAGCGCAGGCCGAGCCCGACCGTCGCAAGCGACAGGTCGCACTCGGCTGCGAACTCGCCGAGATAGACCGCGTAGAGACCGAAGCGTCCTTCGTAGGCGTGACGCGGCCCGACGAAACCGCCCTTCGCGAGAGCCGCAGCCGTGATGCCTCCTGCTGCGCCCCAGCCGGGGTGGAAGCGCTTCGTCCAGGCCATCGTCGCGGCGTAGGACTGGTTGCCCGATGCCGTGCTGTAGGCGATGCCCTGGGCGGTCGCCGTCTCGGCCGCATCGAGGCCGAAAAGTCTTGCCGCCGCAAAGGCGCCTCCGAACGCGCCCATGACGCCCGTCGGATGGAAGCCACGCCGCTGGAAACCGCCTTTCGCCACTGCTGAGAGCCGGATCGTGGTCTCGAGCGCGGCGATGTAGGCCGTCAGCACCTCCCGGCCGCTGGAGCCGAGATGGATCCCGGTCATGAGCGCGGCGGGCATGCAGGATGAGCTCGGGTGAAGCCGCCCTGCCGCGGACGTGTCGTCGTAGTCGAGCCCATGCACGAGAATGCCGTTGACGAGCGCTGCGTCGCGCAGAGACAGGCGCTCGGGACGACCGATGACCGGGAGGCGACCGGTTTCGAGACCGCCGAGGGCGCGGGCCGCGATGCGCCCGAAGTCGAACGAGGCGGAGGCGAGAGCAGCCCCGACGGCGTCGAGCATCAGGAAGGCGGCCCGCCGTCGGACGGCTTCGGGCACCTCCTCGTGCCTGAGGTTCGCCACGAAGGCGCCAAGCCGCTCAGAGAGCGTGGGCGATAGATCGGATTCGGGCAACGCGTCCACGAACGGCTCCTATTCCGGCCTCAGCGCGCTTCGCCGACGAGGCGGCCCCTCAAGTCGGCCTGCCCGCAGGGGTCTCCACCTCTCAGTTCGGGCGCGCGTGTCTCATGATGGCACCCGCGTCGTCGCTCCGGTCGAGCGCCCAGACGGCGTCGATGAGGGGAGCCGGATCCAAGCCGGGCGCACCGAGGCGGGCGAGCTCGCGCAGCTTGTCTTCGATCTCGGCGTCGCTCAGCGGCTTCTCGAGGCTGCCCCGAGCATGCGGAACATGAACCTCGATGTGCTGCCCGTCGTTGAGATAAGCCGTCACATACGCCTCCTCGGCCCTGAGATCGGGATCGGCCTCGGCGTCCACGCGCGAGCGCAGGTCCGCAACGTCGGGCCTGCGGATGGCGGCGTCGGAGAACTCGGGCACTCCCGCCGCGCCAAGCAGGAGCGCCACCGCGACGCTGTGCTGGATGCTGAGCTTCGCGATGCGGTCGTCGGGGACGGCCGGCCGGTTCGCGCGGGCGAGGAGTAGCGGGCTGCCTCGCACCGATACCTTGGCGACCGTACCCGCCAGCACACCGTGCTCGGAGCGCAGCATGAGCGCGGCGTCGATCACGGGCGCGAGCACGATCCCGCAGGGCGAGGCCTTGTAGGCGTTGCGGGCGAGTTCCCACCTTTGTCCGAGCCCGCCGAGCAGGACGGCGCGGTCGGGCTGCACGCCGAAGGCCGCGCCCCAGCCTCCCGTCCCCTCGAGTGTGAACGGCGCGGCCGTGATGCCCCGCTCGGCCGCGAGGGCGGCGAAAAGGCCGTTGCGGGCGGCGTTGCCGACCTGAACGTTCTTGGCCCCGTTGGGGAGGTTCTCGACAAGGCCGGCCGACCCGCAGGCTGCGATGCCGATCGCGTGCGCGATCCCGTCACGGCCGACGCCCAAAGCCTTGGCGGAGGCGGCTGCTGCGCCGATCACGCCGCAGGTCGTCGTGATGTGCCAGCCCCGGGCGTAGTGGCCGGGCGACACGGAGGCGCCGAGCCGGCAAGCGACGTCGACCCCGACCGCGAAGGCGGCCAGCAGGTCACGGCCGGGCATGCGTGTTCGCTCGGCCAGCGCAAGGAGCGGCGGCGCCACCGGCGCGCTCGGGTGAATGATGGTGGGCATGTGGGTGTCGTCGAAGTCGAGCACGTTGGCGCTGACCGCGTTCAGGAACGACGCACCGAGAACATCGAGCTTCGCGGAGCAGCCGATCACGCTGGCCTCCGCCGGCCCCGAAACCGATGTCAGGAGATCGTGCAGCTGCTCGACCGCCGGATCGATCCAGCCGCCGAGGGCCGTGCCGAAGAAGTTCAGCAGCGAGCGCTTGGCCTCGTGCCGGATCGTGTCGGGCAGATCGTCCCAGGTCGTGCGGGCGGCGAAAGACGCGAGAGCCCCGGCGAGCGTATCCTCGTCGGCCGCTCCGGGCGAGGCGCTCACGAGCCGCCTGCGGGGTCGGCCTTCGACGCTTCGCTCCCGGCACCCCCGGCCTCGACCACGGCCCGGGCGGCCCGGAACGCCGCGATCCCGCGCGGCACTCCGGCATAGAGCGCGACGTGCAGAAGAACCTCGGAGATCTGCTCCTCGGTCAGACCGTTGCGGAGCGCGGCGCCCGTGTGAAGCTGCAGTTCCTCCTCCATGTGGAGGGCGCCCAGGATGGCCAGCGTGATGAGGCTCCGCTCCTTCAGCTCAAGGCCCGGGCGCGACCAGAGCTGGCCCCAAACCGACTCCGTCGCGATTTGCTGCATCGGCACCGTGAAGGGGTTCGCCTCGGCGGCCTTCAAGGAGCGCTCCACATGCTCCTCGCCGAGCCACGTCTTGCGGATCGAGAGACCTGTTCGGAAGGCGTCGGTTTCATTGAACACGCTGGTGGTCATCGGTCTCTCGCGGTTGGTGGGGCCGGGCGGGTTATGCCTCCTCGAAGGCGACCTCACGGGTGCGTCGGAAAGCGGGCAGGACGACGAGCAGCAGAAGCCCCAGGGCAAGGAGCAGGAGCGTCAGGCTGATCGGACGCACCAGGAACGTGGTCGCGTCCCCCTTGGAGAGCAGCATGGCGCGCCGAAGATTCTCCTCCATCAGGGGGCCGAGCACGAAGGCGAGGAGGAGAGGTGCCGGCTCGCAGCGCAGTTTCAGGAGAACGTAGCCGAGCATGCCGAATACAAGCAGCATGACGACCTCGGCCACGCTGCTGTTCAACGTGTAGACGCCGATGCAGCTGAACACGAGAAGTGCCGGAAAGAACAGCCTGTAGGGCACTCGCAGAAGCGTCACCCAGATCTGGATGAGCGGCAGGTTGATGAGCACCAGCATCGCGTTCCCGATCAGCATGCTGGCGATCAAGCCCCAGAAGAGATCGGGGTTCTTGGTCATGACCTGCGGCCCAGGCTGGATGCCATGGATCATCATGGCTCCGGCTATGAGGGCGATGACCGGGTTCGACGGAATGCCGAGCGTCAGGAGCGGGATAAAGGATGTCTGAGCGCCGGCGTTGTTGGCCGCTTCAGGCGCCGCCACCCCCTCCACCGCGCCCTTGCCGAAGCGGTGCGGCTCCTTCGAGATCTTCTTCTCGACCGCATAGGCCGCAAACGAGCTCAGCATGGCGCCTCCGCCCGGCAGAATGCCGAGGAAGGAGCCGAGCGCCGTGCCGCGAATGACGGGTCCGAAGCTCCGGCGAAAGTCCTCCCGGCTCGGCCACAGCCTGCCCACCTTGCCGCTCAGGACGACGCGGCTTTCCGCCGCCTCGATGTTGCGGATGATGTCGCCGATCGCGAAGAGGCCCATGGCGAGCGGGACGAAGCCAATCCCGTCGCTGAGTTCGACGATGCCGAGCGTCATGCGCTGCACGCCCGTGTTCACGTCCGTGCCAATGGCCGACAGCAGGAGGCCGAGGACGATCATCCCGAGCGCCGCTACGATGGAGCCGTGTGCGAGGACGATCGCCGCGATCAGGCCGAGCACCATCAAGGAGAAGTATTCGGCCGCGCCGAACAACAGCGCGACCTCGGCGAGTGGCGGCGCGAAGAAGGCGATGAAGAAGGTCGCGAAGCAGCCGGCGGCGAGCGAACTCAGGGCCGCAATGGCGAGCGCTGGGCCGGCTCGTCCCTGCCGGGCCATCTGGTGGCCGTCGAGGCAGGTCACGATCGACGAATTTTCGCCCGGGATGTTGGCGAGGATCGCCGTCGTCGAGCCGCCATACTGCGCGCCATAGTAGATTCCGGAGAGCATGATCAGCGCGGAGACTGGAGGCAGGTAGAACGTGACCGGCAAGAGCATCGCGACAGTCGCGACCGGACCGAGGCCGGGCAGCACACCGATAAGCGTGCCGATCAGGGCGCCGATGAGACAGTACAGGAGGTTCGTCGGGGTCGCCGCGATCAGGAAACCGTCGGCGAAGCTCGAGAGAATGTCCAGCATCAGTTGAAGACCTCCGGCCAGAGCTGGAATGGCAGACCCAGAGCTTTTGCGAACACGAGGACGCAGAAGGTGGCTAGGCCGACGCTGAGGACGAAGGACTCCAGACGCTTTGTCTCCGGGGCCGCAAGGCTGCCGATGAAGACGAGGCCGATGATGGCGAGGACGAGACCTAAGCGCTCAATCGCAAAGGCGAAGAAGCTGATGCTGAGCGTGATCAGGGCCAGTGGCCGGAGGCGCCATGCGTCGAGCGCGTCGCCCTTGATGGCGAGTCCTCGAACGAGCGACACGGCACCGAGCAGGGCGAGCAGGATGCTCATGGCCAGCGGCATGTAGCCCGGCCCCATCCGGGCGGAGGTCCCGACGCGCAGGTCGCGACAAAGATAGGCGCCGATCGCTGCCGCGCAGATCATGAACAGGCCCAGGAGCACGTCGTGCGGACTGCGCATCCGGATCATGGCTTCCTCCTTTGTGGGCGTTCGCGCCGTTCTTCTTCTCAATCGTGATCTCGATCTACCGACGACTGTCTTCTGATCGTCCATGTCGCGAGCGATAAAGCCTCCTGAACTCGGCGGAGCTGTTATCCCGAGCTCCACTCCGAGGTCATGGCTGCAACGTTTTTGTTCAGCCTTGACCTTGTCGACCTGCTTGCGACCCAGGGCTCCGAGTTCAAGCCGTCTGGTTTCTCCTCACGTTCGAATCCTTCGTTCGACGCCCGTCGTTCGGATACCTGTTGATGCTCGTCGCCACGGTCAGATGAGCGCCGGGCGCGAGGCCATTCCGCCGTCGACGGTCACGACGGTACCCGAGATGAAGCTCGCCCGGTCCGAGACCAGGAAGGCGGCAACGTCCGCGACCTCCCTCGGCTGGGCCAGGCGGGATTGCGGGAGGTTCTTCGCGAATTCCCGCCAGCGCTCCCGATCGCCGAGTTCCGCTTCCGCCCGGTTCATCATCTTCACCCGCTGCCGGTCCGTCTCGATGTAGCCGGGACTCAGCCCAAGCACTCGGACGCCGTGGTCGAAGCTGTCCGCCCCGAGGGCGCGCGTGAACGTGTAGAGCGATGCGTTCCCCGTGCTGCCGGCGATGTACCAGGCCGATGGACGCTCACCGGCCATGCCGATGATGTTGAGGACGACGCCGCGTCCGCGCTCGACCATGCCGGGATAGATCGCTCGCGTCAGGTCGATATAGCCGAAGACCTTGAGCTCCCAGGATGATCGCCACTTGGCGGCATCCAACTCCTGCAAGGTCCCGTTCGGAATGGCGCCGGCGTTGTTGATCAGGATATCGAGCGGGCCCGCCAGCCCTGCCATGCGGTCGATCTCGCCCGGCATCGTGAGGTCGGCTGCGACCTGCTCGACCTCGACGCCGTGATCGGTACGAAGCATCTCGGCACTTTCGGCGAGTCGATCCGGATCGCGGGCCGTCAGCACGAGGCTGCAGCCCTCCTTCGCGAGAACCTGGGCGATCGCGAGACCAATGCCGCGGCTCGCCCCCGTGATCAGCGCACGCTTGCCGCTGAGTTCCAGTTCCATCCGCCCCATCCGTTACCGGCCGCTACGATCCGGTCTGTTGTTCTACTTTGTACGACCTCGGCGGCTTGTCTTGCCGACCGTCCCTTTTGTGCCCGTGCGCGCGACGAACCGCGATACGAAAATCACGGGTTTCATTTTGGCTGGGCTGGCCCCGCCTGATTGGGTTTGCAGCAAAGGGCGTGCCGAGCGCGAAGGGGCTCATGGCAGCGGCCAAGCTACCGCCGAAGCCGCAGCGAGGAGATGACGAGCCGGGCCAACATCTCGGATCCGACGCTGACCGGGAGAGGGTGAAGCTGCGGAGGACAGTGTACGCCGGACTGCCCGTGATGCGGACAGACCCGTCTTGCCGACTGCGTTTGACAGCGCAGGACGCGGCAACCTACTCGCCGGCCTGCAGAGGGCGTCGGGGCGGAACATATGGACGCGAGCGGAATCTTCGGCGTGAATACCTATTCGTACACGCTGGGTCGTACCGCGCTGGCGACGGTCAACCATTTGGGCGGGCTCGGCTTTCCGGGCGTCGAGCTGATGATGTATCCGGGCCATCTCTGGCCGACGGAGACGGACAGGGCAGGGCGGGCCGCTATCCGGCGAGCCTGCGAGGCGCACGGGATGCGGATCGTGTCCGTCAACATGCCGAATGTCGACATCAACGTCGCGGCGGCAAGCAGTGAAATGCGGGAGTATTCGCTGGGCTTGCTCTCGCGTTTCCTGGAGGTGGCCGGCGATCTCGGCGCACCCTCCATGATCATCGGACCGGGCAAAGCCAACCCGCTCTTCTCAGCCCCGCGCGAGCTCCTGCTCGGTCATTTCCATGCGGCGCTCGAGCGCCTGGCCCCGCTGGCCGGTAAGGCCGGGGTCAGGCTCCTGGTCGAGAACATGCCGTTTGCCTTCCTGCCGGACGCCCGCAGTCTGCTGGACGCCGTCCTGGACCACGGGGACGACGAGGTCGGCATCATCTACGACGTGGCGAACGCGCATTATATCGGCGAGGAGCCCGGCGAGGGATTGCGGATCGTCCGCGACCGGCTGGGTCTCGTCCACGTCTCCGACACGGGTCGGTCCGTGTACCGACACGACCCGGTCGGGATGGGGGACGTGCCTTTCGCGACGGTACCGCCGGTCCTGGCGGAGATCGGGTATCGCGAGCTGACGATGCTCGAGATCATCTCGCACGACCCCGACCGCGACACCTGCGACAGCGCCGAGCGCCTCGCGCATTTGGGCTACAGGCGATCCGCAGCCCCGCCTGCGACGGCCGGATAGCGTCTCACCCTGGCCGGGCGTAAGCGCTCAGGAGCCCCACATCTCCGAGCGGCGCGCCGTCCAGCGCCGGCCCACCGGACGCCAGATACGGGTCATTCGCCCACCGCTCTGCACACCCGCAGACGGCATGCGAGCTCGCGGCCCGCGTCTTGCTGAGTCGACCAGGCGACGGGCCAGAAGCACCGCACGGAAGCGAGCGCCGTCGTCAGACGCCCGGGAGGAAGACATGTCGGCCAAACTCGCCGCCGAGACAGACAGCACGGCTGAGGGCTTCAGCGTATTCTGGCAGCCGGGCTGCACGAGCTGCGCACGCGTGAAGGAGTATCTGACGAAGCAGGGCATCCCGTACCGGTCCGTGAACGTGGCGGGCGATCCGGGCGGCCGCGAGGAATTGATGCGGCTCGGCGCGAAGAGCGTGCCTGTGGTGGCGCGGGGCGGGACCTTCACCTTCGCCCAATCGATCGAGGACGTGGCCAAATTCGTCGGCATCGAGGCCAAGATCACCCGTCTCGCCCCGGACGTGTTGATCGAGCGCTGGCTCGCCGTGCTCGAGATGGCCGAGGCGCTGACCCGCAAGGTGCCCGAGGACAAGTGGGACCATTACCCCGTGTCGACGCGCGACATGCGCTTCCTCGCCTTTCATGTCTTCCAGATCGCCGAGTCGTTCCTGCGATGCGTTCAGGACGGCGAGGAGGACTGGGTCACCGTCTCCATGCGGCCGGTGCCGGCCGATATTCGCAACGCCGACGACATCGTCCGCTACGCCAACGGCATCGAAGACCGGTTGCGACAATGGTGGCGCGACCTCGCCGACAAGAGCTGCCAGGAGTTCGTCGCGACCTATACGGGGGTGCTGCCGCTCCACCATTTCTTGGAGCGCCAGACCTGGCACTCCGCCCAGCACATGCGGCAGCTCGCCTTCGCGCTGAACGAGCTCGGCGTGCCTGAGGTGCCCGCCGTTCCGGCCGAGCTCTACGCCGGCCTGCCGCTCCCGGACTCGATCTGGTAGCGGGCGAGGGAGCATCATGTCCGAGGCTCGCTACGCCTTTGTCGGAACGGGCGCGATGGGGCACCCGATGGCGTCCTGCCTGCTCAAGGCCGGGCTGCCCCTCACCGTTCACAGCCGCACGCGCGAGAAGGCGGAGCCGCTGCTCGCGGCCGGCGCCGCCTGGGCCGACAGCCCCGGCGCGGCCGCGGACGCAGCCGACATCGTCCTCACCTGCGTGTCCAGCAACGAGGACACGGAGGCGGTTCTCTTCGGGCCGGACGGGGTGGCCTCGCGCCGGGTGGATTGCGTCGTCGACTTCTCGACCTCCGGCCCGCAAGCGGCCGAGCGCTTCGGCGAGGCCTTGGCGAAAGCCGGGATCGGCTTCGTCGACGCACCCGTGACGGGCGGGACGCCGCGCGCGGCCTCCGGAACCCTGACCGTGATCGCTTCGGGCGCGCCCGAGGCGATCGAGCGCGCGAGGCCCGCCCTCGAGGCGGTCGGATCCAACATCTTCGTTGTGGGGCCGCGTCCCGGTCAGGCCCAGACCGTCAAGGTCATCAACAACATGCTGAACTACCTTGCCATGGCGGCGACCTCGGAAGCCATGGTGCTGGGCGTGAAGGCCGGGCTCGATCCGAAGATCGTGCTGGACGTCCTCAACACCGGAACCGGCAAGAACTCGGCTACAGAGGTGAAATTTCCCAAATCCGTGCTGCCGCGTAGCTTCAATTACGGCGCTACGAACTACACGGTCGACAAAGACCTGCACCTGTTCCTGGACGAGGCGGCGCGGGTCGGCGTCAAGGCGCCGATCGCGACCCACCTCTCCGATCTCTGGCACGGCTGGGCCGAGCAGCACCCCAAGGACGACATCACCACGATCGTGAAGCTGTTCGAGGGCTGGTCAGGCGTCGAGGTGCGCGGCTCGGCCTGACGCCGCTCTCAGGCCGCGAGGCGAAGCCGGAGCGAGATGGCTGTGGCCGAGGCCACGATCAGATTAGTCGGCGATCTTGATCTTCGCGCGCTCGACGATGTCTTTGAACTTGGCGATTTCGGCGACGAGGAATTTCCCGAAGTCCTCAGGCGTCTTGTAGTCCACTTCGATACCCTGGTCGCGGAGCTTCGAGGCGATCTCCGGCTTTTTGAGCGTCGTGTAAATCGCCTCGTTGATCTTCTTGACGTGCTCTGGGTTCATGCCCGCTGGGCCGATGACCGCGTACCACTCGGTGACCGCATAGCCCGGGATCCCGGCTGCCTCGGCAACGGTCGGCAGGTTCGGGAAGACCGGCGAGCGCTGCGGACTGGTGATCGCGAGCGAGCGAACCCGGCCGGACTGCACGTGCGGCAGGATCGAGGCGAAGTTGCCGAACATCATCTGGATCTGGCCGCCGACGACGTCGTTGATGGCCGGTCCGCCGCCCCGATAGGGCACGTGCACGATGTCGATCCCGGCGCCGAGCTTCAGGAGCTCGCCCGAGAAGTGCTGGGAGGTACCGTTCCCCGACGTCCCGTGATGGATCGTGCCGGGCTTCGCCTTCGCGAGCGCGATCAGCTCGGGAAGCGTGTTCGCGGGAACGGACGGGTGCACCACGACAAGGTTGGCGACATGCCCGAGAAACGCGATCGGCGTGACATCCTTGATCGGGTCGTAGGGCAGTTTGGGCTGCAGCGACGGGTTCGACGCGTGGACGCTGATGATCGTGCCGATCGTGTGGCCGTCCGGAGCGGAGCGGACCGTCGCTTCCGTGGCGACTACGGTGCCGGCTCCGGGCTTGTTCTCGATCACGATCTGCTGGCCGAGAATTTCGGACACGCTGTTCTGGATCAGCCGCGCCAGGATGTCGTTCGTACCGCCGGGCGGGTTGCCGACGAAGAGCCGGATCGGCTTCGATGGCCAGGTTTGTGCGACGGCGCCGGATACGACCGACAATCCCGCCAGGGCACCCATGACCAACCCTGCTCGCCTCGAGATCATACCCGTCCTCCCCGGACTTGCGCGCCTCTTGAACGGGACACGCCTGTCGTTTCACAAGCAAGTGCAAGACCTGTTCCAGGGCGGACCGCGAGAAGAGGCTGTCGATGGTGTCCAGGGTCTGTCTTTCTTGGATCCTGCCCTGTCCGCGATAAAGACACTGGGACCAAGAAAACGGGACAGCGGCTCGGGCAAGAGGCCTACTCGCCGCGCGTGAGATGAGCGAAGGGCGCATGATCACCCTGCTGTCGTGAACGGCGGCGCTGGAGAGGAACCCGCGAATGCCCACCATGAAGGGCGGCGAATTGATCGCCGAATATCTCGTCAAGCAGAAGGTGCCCTATGTCATCGGCATCTGCGGCCACGGCAATGTCGGCATCCTGGACGCGCTCCATGCGGTTCGGGACCAGATTTCGTTTATTTCGCCCCGCCACGAACAATGTGCGGGCCACATGGCGGACGCCTATTTCCGCGTGAAGCATCAACCGGTCGTGACGTTGACCTCGACTGGACCGGGTTCCGCGAACATGGTGATGCCGCTGGCCACGGCCCTTTCCGATTCCTCCGCTTTCATGGCGATCACGGCGAACGTGCCGACCTCGCAGGCCAATCGCGGCCCGTTCCAGGAATTGTACGCACACAATCAGTCGGACTTCGCGCAGGTGCTGCGGCCGGTCGTCAAACGCACGTTCCAGCCGAGCCGGGTCGACATGCTGCCCCTCGCGTTGCGGCAGGGTTTCGACACGATGGTCACCGGTCGCCCTGGCCCGGTGAACCTGGACATCCCCTACAACGTCTTCCAGGAGGAGGCCGACATCGAACTTCCCCCACCGTCCCACCGCCAAGGACACCACCGGCCCGCGTCGAACGACGCCGATCTCCGGGCCGTCCTGGACTTGCTCGCGCAAGCCTCGAAGCCGGTCTTCTTCATCGGGCAAGGCACCACATTGTCGGAAGCCGGGCCGGAGATCAGCGAGATTCAGGCTCGTCTCGGGATTCCCGTGATCACCTCCCCGAACGGCATGGGCTGCGTTCCGGCGGATGACCCGTTGACGCTCGGCTTCATCGGCCGCAATGGCACCTTTCCGGCCAATCAGGCCGGCCGTCATGCCGACCTCGTTCTCTGCATCGGCACTCGCTTCGACGACCGCTCCTCGTCGAGCTGGCATGCCGGCTATTCGTGGAACTTCCCGTCCACGAAGCTCGTCCAGGTCGACCTCGATCCTGCCGAGCTCGGCCGCAACTATCCACCGACGATCGGCATCATCGCAGATGCCAAGACCTTCGCCGGCCAGCTCCTCGGCGCGCTCGAGAGCCGGCGCGACATCGCCCGCGACCGCTACGCCGGCTGGCGGGCGACGGTGGCGGAGTGGCAGCAGGAGTGGGAGGCGTTCATCCGCCCGAACTTCACTGCCATCACGACGCCGATCCGGCCCGAATACATCGTCGGCCAGCTTCAGAAGTCGCTGCCGGACGACGTGATCATGTCGCTCGACTCCGGCGTGCATCACAACTGGTTCATGCAGTTCTGGAAGCCCCGGCGCGCGCAAAGCATGCTGAACAGCTGGGGGTTCTCGTCGATGGGCTTCGGCGTCTGCGGCATCCTCGGGGCACAGCTCGCGGCGCCCGAGCGTCCCTGTGTCGCCGTCGTGGGAGACGGAGGTTTCATGATGGCGCCGTATGTCGTCGCGACCGCCGTGGAGTACAATCTTCCCTGCGTCTGGGTGGTCTGGAACAACTTCGCCTGGGCCGCGATCCGCGACATCCAGTACGGGCTGTTCGAAGGGCGCGAGCTCGGCACGGCCTTCTACAAGGGCAACCAGGGCCCGGGCGGCGATCGCTACAACCCCGATTTCGCCGCCTGGGCGCGCGCCTGCGGCGCGGACGGCGTCACCGTCACGCGCAGCGAGGATCTGGCGGGCGCGATCGAGGCAGCCGTGAAGAACCGGCGGCCCTGCGTCATCGATCTCCACGTCGACGCAGAGGTCAGGCCGCCTTCGACGGGAACTTGGCAGCTGCCTCCCGTGCCCTTCAAGGAGCCGGTTTTTGGCGCACCCTATCGACCCGTTCCGGCGCAGAGGTGATGCGGCTGGCGACCACCGCGCAGGAGAATGCTCGTGCCCACGATCATCGAGGACCCCAACGCACACGCCGACGCGACCGAGAAGACCTATGCCGTCACCCGCAACCTCGCCGAGCTTCCCTGGATCCAGTATCCTGGCCACTTTCATCAGGCGCTCTCGAAGGCCATCGTCACGCCAGCGACGGTCGGAAGCCGCTTCTTCGATCACCGCATCTCGACCTACGAGGCCGGCGCCTATGTGGAGAGCCACTCGCACAAGGTGCAGGAACAGATCTACCATATCCTGACCGGCGAGGGGGTGCTGACCGTCGACGGCGAGCGGCGGCTCGTCCGCGCCAACGACGTGACCTACATTCCGCCCGGCGTCGTCCACGCGTTTCACAACACCGGCATCGACCCTCTCGTCTTCCTGGTGATCACGAGCCCGCCGACCGACGACGAGCCGAAGCCGCGCTGAAAGGGCCACGCCGACCCGGCACAGGAGGCCTCTTGGGTCCGCGGTAGCAAGCGAATAGGAGCCTGGTGTGAACGACGCTCGGTCGTCGCCCGAGAGCGGCGAGACCTTCGACGTGGTGGTGGTCGGCGCCGGTGCCGGGGGCCTCGCGGCCGCCTGCAAGGCCGCCATGGACGGCGCCTCCGTGCTGCTCGTCGAACAGTCGCCGGTCGTTGGCGGAACCACGGCCATCTCCGGCGGGATGATATGGATCCCGGCCAACGCGAAGACGGCCGCGGCCGGAAAACCCGACAGCCTGGAGGCCGCGCGGACCTATTTGGAGGCCACTTTGCCGCCCGGAGATCGTCAGCGCCTGAACGCATTCCTGTCGTGGGGCGACGAAGCGATGCGCGATCTCGAATCCCGCACCTCGCTCCGGCTTCGGCCCGTTGCGATCTATCCCGACTACTACCCCGACCTGCCGGGCGCCACGTCGGGTGGACGGGTACTCGAACCCGTGCCGTTCGACGCAACCGCGCTCGGGAACGATTTCGATATCCTGCGTGATCCCCTGCCCGAGTTCATGCTCTTCGACGGCATGATGATCAGCCGCCAGGACATTCCGCATCTCCGACGCGTCTTCCGCTCGCTTCGATCGACGCTTCATGTCGCGAAGCTGCTCGCCGGCTATGGCCTGCAGCGCCTTCGCTGGCGAAGGGGCACGACCCTCTATCTCGGCAATGCGCTTGCCGGGCGCCTCTTGAAATCGGCCCTCGACCTCGGCGTCGCGATCCGAACCGGTACGGCCGTGGAGCGCCTCTCAACCGGGGCCGACGGCCGCGTCTGCTGCATCGAGACAATCTCCCACGACGGCCCGCCGCGGGCGATCGGGGCCCGCCGCGCCGTGGTCCTGGCCACGGGCGGGCTCTCGCATGGCGGCGACCTGAGGAACGCCTATGTGCCGCATGCCGCGGGCACGCTCACTGCGGCCGTCGATCCCGGGCGAGCACGGCGTGGCGCGCAGCTCGCCGGCGATCTCGACGCCCGCCTGAGCGCGCCGACGGACGAGGGGGCCTTCTGGGTGCCGGCCTCGACCTTCACGCGCCGGGACGGTTCGGTCGGTAACTTCCCGCACACGGTCACGGACAGGGCGAAGCCGGGCCTCATCTCGGTGGACGGGGATGGACGGCGCTTCGTCAACGAGGCCGTGTCCTACCACGAGTTCGTCCGCGCCCAGTTGGCGAGCCAGGGCCGCGCGATTCCAGCCTGGCTGCTTTGCGACCACCGGTTCCTCCGGAAACACGGGCTCGGCAAGGTCAAGCCGCTCAGCCGCTCGGTCGAGCGGGATGTCGCGAGCGGCTACCTCAAGCGGGCCAGCACCCTTGCCGACCTTGCGGCCGCGATCGGCGTGCCCGCTCGGGCGCTTGCCGAAACGGTCGAGACCTACAACCATGGCGCGAGACACGGGGAAGATTCCGCCTTCGGTCGAGGCTGCGACATCTACCAGCGTCATCTCGGGGACGCCGATCATCGACCGAATCCCTGCGTGGCGCCTCTCCAGGATGCGCCCTTCTACGCCGTTGCAGTACGACCGGCCGACCTCGGCATGTCGGCCGGGATCGTGACCGACCCGCAGGCCCGCGTGCTACGCCAGGACGGCTCGACCATTGCCGGCCTCTACGCTTGCGGCAACGACATGGCGTCGGTGATGGAGGGCGCCTATCCGGGGCCGGGCATTACGCTTGGGCCTGCCCTCACCTTCGGCTGGATCGCCGGACGCAACGCCGCGGCGGAGCGCGCGGCGTGAGTGGCTCGGCACAGGCGGCGAGCGCAGCTCAGTCGCGGTCGGCTGACCTGCTGCAGATCTCGTCGCCGGCTGCGGCGAAGACGCGGAACACGGCGCGCGCGGCAGCGCTCGCGATCTCGACATCGTGCGGTGCCTGAAGGGCCCAGTCCATCCTGTCGAGGAGCATTCGCCACGATCCAGGCTCGGCCGCTGCCCCGAGGAAGCGCGCGGGCGATCCCGGCGGCAACGATCGTCGAAGCATGGCGCCACCAAGCCTCGAGCCCTCGAGGACGTAGAGACCGCCCAGGAGCGCCGGGACGCTTGGGAAGTCCGGAGCGTGCAATCCGATCGAGGTGGCCGCACCGAGTTCAATCAGATCGATGCGGAGAGCCTCCGCGCGCCGCCTGCCGGTCCAATCCGGCAGGACAGCATGCGCATCCCAGCGGTCGAGCGCCGCCTCGACCGGCAGATGGGCGGTCGCGATCGCGCTCAGAAAGCAGCGGTATCCCGCGACGGTCGTAAGGTCGAAGCGTGCATAGATGCGGTCGACCTGCTCGTGATCCTGTCGCGTGGTCGCCCGTAAGAAAGCCCTTGCGCTCACTCCTAGTTCCTCGACGTGCGGCTCGCATGTCTCATGAACTGCTCCAGCACCTCCGTCGTCCTTTCCACCGAACAGCGAACGCTCTCGAGCATGTGAGGCATTCGCGAGACCTCCAGGCTATCGGTTATCTCCAGGGCGGCGAGCTGGGCGTTCTCGATGATCGATGACAGAACGTTGTGGAAGACGAGGTCCATTCTCGTATCGAGACGGCCGGTCATTGGCCGGTGGGGCTCGAGGATCCCATCCTGAAAGCGACGGCGGGCTGTCTCGGCGGCCTTGCGCTCCGTCAGGTCAGCGAAGAGTAGAACGTAACCCAAGAGGCGCCCCGACGACGTGAGGACCGGATCGGCCCGCAGAAGAAGCGGTCGCTCCGACCCGGTCGCCGCGTCCATCAGGAGCTCGCCTCTCCAGGTTCGCTTCTTGGCGAGCAGCTCTCGCAAGATGTTCCGGGCCGCGCCCGGGTCAGCGAATAGCGAAGACAGATCCTCGATCCACTGAAGTCGGCGCGAACCAACCTGGAACAGATTCTCAAAGGCCTTATTGGCAACGATGATCTGGCCTTGAGGGCTTGCGATGACGAGAGGCTGATCCGAGTTCTCGACCTGACCGCTGACTTGCACGAGCTGATCCTGAGCAATCAGCATCCGGACGGATCGAAACTGGACCACGATGTCTTCGACGATCTGCGCGATGAGCCGCGCCGCATTAAGGTCAGCGGCACCCCAGGGCTCCGAGGTTCCCTCGACGATCTCATGCCACTGCGCGAACGACCGGCGCGGTGACAGCTGTGCTGGATCGTGTCCCAGAAGCACCGGCTTCCTGGGGTCTCCACCCCAGGTTACCGTTCGCACGCGCTCCGGCCGGAACCACAAGAGATACTCGCCAGGCGATCGTGTGATGGGAGCCGCGAGGAGCCCAGCCGCGACCTGGACGAGCGGCGAGAAGCGCGGCTCGTCGGCGGCGAGCGACGCCGTCGCGGCGACCGGGAGCCTGGGTCGTGAATCGAGCCACTGGCCGAGCTGCTTGAGCTGCGGCGTGCCCGGCACCTCTCCCGTGGAGAAGACCTGATCCTCAAGGAGGAGAGCGGCGCCCGTTGCACCGGTCGCCTGCAGGAGCAGCTGCGACCCATCGAACAGGGCGACTTTCCAGTCCCCGTCCCGAGCCACGGCTTCGATCATGCGCTGCTCGAGGCGCCGGACCGACGTCTCCGCTTGGGATTGGATGAAGCTCTCCAGAGCCGCAATCCGCGTCCCCACGACCTCGGCGAGCACATCGCCGGCGGCCCGGACTTCGAAGGGCGTGACGCGAGGAACGTAATGGTGGCACGCGATGAGACCCCAGAGGCGGCGGCCGACGATGAGCGAGATCACCAACGTCGCGGCAACGCCCATATTCTGCAGGTACTGGATATGAATAGGCGACATGCTGCGGAGCGTGCAAAGCGACATGTCAAGGTCTTGCCCGGTCAGCGGACAGATGACAGGTTGAAGCTCGACAGGGTCGTACTGAATATCGACGAGCACTCTCACCCTGTTGCGTTCATAGAGGCGGCGCGCGATTTGAGGTATGTCCGACGCCGGATAACGGTTACCCAGATAGGGTTCCAGGTCGTGTTCCCTCTGCTCCGAAATGACCTCTCCGTGTCCCTCGTCGTCGAAGCGATAGACCATCACGCGGTCGTACCCGGTGAGAGCCTTGAAGATCCGGGCGGTGTCGTCACACAGGCCCAAGAGGGACGAGCAGGCCAGGATGGTCCGCACGGCTGTTTCGAGCTGGGGGGACACATCGCTTGGGCAGCCTGCCCGCTCGAGTTCGATGATGAAGCCGTTGCCGGCCGAGCGGTGCATGGTCCCGTCGAACAACCCGGCGGGATCGCCGACCCTCACACGGAGGGCGACAGCGGTGCCTTCCGCCACTTCGGCGAGAGAGGCGCGAACGAGCTGTGCGATGTCTCCGCCGAATTCGCAGAGAGATCGTCCTAGGACAGGGCCACGGATTCCGAGGAACGTCGATGCATTTGCGCTCGCCTGTACGACGGTCAGGTCCGGCCCGGAGACGACCAGCAAGGCACCATGCGGCTGGATCGAGGCGGCCAGGTGGATCTGCTCGCGCTCGCAGTTCGAAAGGTCGGCCTGCCCGAAAGCGGGCTCCTGGAGAGCGCCGGATGCCATGTGCTGATCCAGGTCAGGTCTCCGAAAGCGGTGCTACCTCGGACCGCAAGGCAAGCTGATAGCGGTCGAGCTTGGCGTAGAGGCTCTGCCGACTGAGACCCAAGATATCGGCGGCGGCCGATCGGTTTCCTGCGGTCAGTTCGAGGGCGTTCTCGATGCAGTGTCGCTCGATCAATCCGACGGCCCTGTCCACCACGGCACGGAGCGGCTCCTTGCCAAGCTGCGCGCTGATGTCGCCCAAAGCGGACAGCAGCGACGTCGCCTGATCCGAGCGCCGACCGAGCGGGCGCAGATGCCGAATCGAGAGCGCCACGAACCGGAACTCTGTCTCCGTATCCCTGGCGGCCGCAACGCCGATCTCCGCCCGGGAACCAAGATCGCCATGTATCATCGTCGCGAATTCCTCCACGACGCCGTCCCTGCTCAAGGCGGCAAGCAAATCGTCCACGCCTGCTCCCGGCTCACGGAGCCAGTGGCCAAGATGCTGCCCGGCAAGGGACTCGTCGGCACTCACCTGAGCCAAATCGCGGAATGCCCGGTTGGTGTGCCGTATGACTCCGTCGCGGTCGATGGCCACGAACCCGTGAGGCAATCGGTCTATCAGCGCGGGAAGGGGCGCGACCATGCCGGAACCACGCTGGAAATGAACGGGGTCGAGGGCGGAAAGCTGGAGCAGGAAAACGGATCCGCCTTCGGAAGCCGCTGGCGTCGCCCGCACGATCCAGGCCCTACGCTCCGCGCCGAGATGGATCAGCACGCCCGGAACTTTCCCCTCCTCCCGAACCCGACCGAGCATATCCCGCAAGGCATTCTGCTGCCGAGGGACCAGGAACGAAAGCAGGTCCCGATCAACCACATCGTGGAGCGCTGGCGCGAGCGCCCGGATCGCTTGAGGATTTGCCTCGAGGATCGACAACGTCTCGTCGGCCGCCACCAAAAGTACGGCGTCATTCGACGTATTGAAAAGATGCCGATAGCGCGATTCAAGCTGACGGAGCTTCCAGTAATCCCGCTCCATGGCACGCTGCGTCGCATTCAGGCGGAACTCGAGTTCCGCGACGGCATGCCGCCTCTTTCCAACAGCGATGTAGCCCGCGTTGCCTCCAAACCGGACCATCGTGTACTCGATCGGGAGCTCGCGCCCGCTCGGGAAACGCTGCAGGATGCTTTGGAAGCCGGACACGCCTTCCGTCTCGGCGTCCTTGATCATGGCTTTTGCGACTTCGATCGCGCCATCCGCGACCGTGTCCTGCCAGGGTCGGCCGAGCCACTCGCTCACGTCCGGCTCCGACAATGTGTCGGTGACACTCGTCTGCTGAACCAAGCCCTCCCTGTCGAGGACGAGCGTGACGTCCGGCCGCGTGGCAGGGTCGGGTTTCACCATCGCGGCCTGCCCGCGTGCGCAGACTGGGTGGACGTCACGGAAGGCATAACCGACCACCTCGCGATCCATCCGCGGACGCCGTCGCCGCTGAAGCGGAGGTTCTCTCTACATTCTTCGGATCTTCCAGACAAAGACCAGCCTCTCCCGGTTTCCCGAGACCATCGTCGAAAACCAACGGCGGGCGCGAGCGCCGGCCGATGGATTGCCGCCTTCTGTCCTCGCCCCGTTGCCAGATCAGGTTTCCTGACCCTCGCGGTTCAAGTGCCTTGGTGGCTTGCAGTGCTCGACCAGCCCCGACCGCACCCACGCTGCACCGCAGCGATGAAACTGTCTAGTTTGCTTGACAATGACGGGATACGATCAGGTTCTTCGAGGGAGGGCCGCTCGGAAGGCATCCGAAGGTGTCAACTTAACCTGTCGGAATAGCCTGATTCCTGAGCTGAAAATGCGGGTGGGAGGGCCACGTGAGGGGATCTGCACAAGCCGCTGATGGGACTGAATTGTGGGGTCCCGCCGAGCTGGCCGCGATCGAGCGGTGCCTGCCGCTCACCGGCCGCGACGCTCAGGTCGCAACAATCTCACGGTCGAGCCGCATGGGGCGCCTGATCGAATCGGAGATTATCCCCCGCCTCATGCTGGCTCAGCAGGGTCGCTCGTCCGGAATGGTGGACGATGTCGGCCGCACCGTGAATGCCGCCGATGCCAGCGTTCTCGCGCGACACGCGATCGGGTCTGATCCACAAGCGCTCGACGATCAGATTCGATTGATGTTGGCCCGCGGTGGTTCGCAGGGTCCCGTCGTGGTCGAATCCCTCGCTGCGGCGGCCCGCCTGCTCAGCAACATGCACCGAGAAGGCCTCTGTACCTCGTCGGACCTGACAATGGGGCTACGCTGCCTGCAGGCCGCGCTTTGCTGCATCGGGGCTGACCTGGAACGGCTCTCCCCGTCCTGAACCGACCATGTGCGTCGGTGATATCGAGACTGCCGATACGGTCATCCTGTCATACCAGGACCTCGCCGCAGCAGCCGCGCCTTGAAGCCGAGACATCAACGTTGTCAAGCGGAGTTCACCGGCCCCGGCGGTTCGGCGGCTTGCGTCGCTGGATGCGCCGGCTTCCCCCGTTCGAGCGGCGCGAGGAGAAGGCGATCGATGAGGAGCGAGAGAATGCCGGTGCGCACACTGACGATCCAGTTCGGAGAGGTCAGGCGGACATGCCGGCCGCGCAGTCGCCAAACTGTCACGGCCAGCACCTACAGGCTCAGCCCTCAGGCCTGACCTGCGCTCCGCGCACGGAAGGCCGTCACAGGTTGGCTCCTGGCCGATCCCGGCTGGGTGGAGTTCGAGATGTCTCTACGCTCACTGTTCCTGACGGCCGTGGCAGCGGCCGGTCTGTCCAGCGCCTGCCTTTCGACGGCGAGGGCGGCCGACGCGATCTGCTATAACTGCCCGCCGGAATGGGCCGACTGGGCCACGATGCTGAAGTCGCTCAAGGCGGATCTCGGCATCGACATGCCCAGCGACAACAAGAATTCCGGCCAGGCGGTCGCGCAGATCATCGCCGAGAAGAACGGCCCCGTGGCCGACATGGCGTATCTCGGTGTCAATTTCGGCATATCGGCCAAGGCCCAGGCGCTCACGCAGCCTTACAAACCCGCGAAATTCGACGAGATCCCGGCCGGCCAGAAGGACCCGGAAGGGCATTGGTGGACGGTTCACCAGGGCACGCTCGGCCTGTTCGTCAACAAGGATGCGCTCGGGAACAAGCCTGTCCCGGCCTGCTGGCGCGATCTCCTGAAGCCCGAATACAAGGGGCTCGTCGGCTATCTCGACCCGACCTCCGCGGCGGTCGGCTATGTCGGCGTCGTCGCCGTGAACACGGCGCTGGGCGGTACGGAGACGGATTACTCACCCGCGCTCGATTTCTTCAAGGCGCTTTCCAAGAACGACCCGATCGTGCCGAAGCAGACCTCCTACGCCCGCACGGTCTCCGGCGAGATCCCGATCCTGTTCGACTACGACTTCAACGCCTACCGGGCAAAATACACCGAGAAGGGCAACTTCGAGTTCGTCCTCCCCTGCGAGGGCACGGTTTCGTTTCCCTACGTCATGACGATGGTGAAGAACGCTCCTCACCCGGACAGCGCCAAGAAGGTTCTCGACTACCTTCTGTCCGACAAGGGCCAGGCCATCTGGACGAATGCCTATCTGCGCCCGGCGCGCCCCATCGCGCTGCCGGCAGCCGTCAAGGCCAAGTTCCTGCCGGACAGCGATTATGCGCGGGCCAAGGCGGTCGACTGGGGCAAGGCGCAGGCGATGCAAAAGGGTTTCAGCGAAAAATACCTGGCTGAAGTCCGCTGACTGGGGAGGGCGGTTCGCGCGCCCCGCGAGGGTCCCGGCTCCGCTTCGATCTCCTCCTGCTCGGGCCGCTCGCGATCTTCGCGGCGGCTTTCCTCCTGATCCCTCTCGTCGAACTCGTGCTCGTCGCCGGAACCGGGGAACGCGGGGCTCGCGCCTACATCGCGGTGCTGACCGAGTCGCGCTATCGCGACAGTCTCCTGGCCACGCTCGCCTTGGCCGCCGTGACGACGTTCGCCACCCTGATCCTCGGCACGATCGCGGCGCAGTTTCTGGCGGGTCGCTACTTCCCTGGTCGTTCGGTGCTCGTGGCCTTCCTGACCTTCCCTCTCGCCTTCCCGGGCGTGGTGATCGGCTTCATGGTGATCCTGATCGGCGGCCGGCTCGGCCTCGTCGGGTCGGCCACGCAGGCGCTCACCGGCGAGAAGGTCGTCTTCGCCTATTCGATCGTCGGTCTTTTCGTGGGATACCTGTATTTCTCGATCCCGCGCGTCGTGCTGACGTTGATCGCAGCCACGGAGAAGCTCGATCCGGCGCTGATCGAGGCGGCGCGGTCCCTCGGTGCCGGCCCGGTCACGATCCAGCGCGACGTCGTGCTTCCCGCGCTCGCGCCCGCGCTGTTCGCGGCCGGCGCCCTCTGCTTCGCGACCGCGATGGGCGCTTTCGGGACCGCCTTCACCCTCGCGACCCGCATCGATGTCCTGCCCATGGTCATCTACACCGAGTTCACGCTGGCCACGAATGCCAGCATGGCGGCGGCGCTCTCGCTGGCGCTCGGCGCCGTGACCTGGATCGCGCTCGCATTGGCTCGGCTCGGATCGGGCGCCACGGTCGCGGCCGCGGCCTGACCCATGCGCCTGACCACCGTCGCGGCCGGGTTCGTCACCGTCCTGATCGCCGCATTCCTGGTGACGCCTGCATTGCTGTCGATCGTGGCTGGCCTCACCGTCAACTACGCGCGTGGCGTGTCGAGCGGCCTGACCCTCGCCTGGGTCGAACAGGTCTGGACCGGCTATTCGGGCACGATCTGGCGCTCGATCGCCGTTGCGATCCTCACCCTCCTGGTGGATCTCGCGATCGGCGTGCCGGCCGCCTATGCCCTCGTGCGCCGGGGTGGGCGCCTGGCCCGCATCATCGAGGAATTCGTGACCCTGCCGGTCGCCGTGCCGGGTCTGGCGCTCGCTCTCGCCCTCCTGATCGCCTATGGCAGTTTCGGCACGTTCCGAGGCTCGATGCTCTTCATCGTGACGGGGCACGTGCTCTACACGCTCCCCTTCATGCTGCGCGCCGTCATCGCGGTGCTGGCCTCGCTCGACTGGCGCAGCCTGGACGAGGGCGCGGCGAGCCTCGGCGCATCGCAATGGCAGCGATTCGTCGACGTCATCGTGCCCAATGCCCGTCCGGGCATCCTCGCCGGCGCCTTGACGGTCGTGACCCTGTCGATCGGCGAATTCAACCTGACCTGGATGCTCCATACGCCCTTGACCAAGACGCTGCCGGTCGGCCTCGCTGACGCCTACGCGTCGCTCCGGCTGGAGATCGCGTCGGCCTACACGCTCCTGTTCTTCATCATGATCATGCCTCTGCTCTTCGCCCTCCAGTGGGCCGCTGGCGCGCCCGATCGCGGAGCCCGCGCGTGAACGGACCGGCGAAGCGCGGATCTCGCGTCGAGATCTCCGGGGTGGCCAAGTCCTTCGTGAGCGGGGTCGCGGCCCTGCAGCCGACCGATCTCACGATCGCGGCCGGCGAAGTCCTGGTCCTGCTCGGGCCCTCGGGCTGTGGCAAGACCACCCTGCTGCGCCTCCTGGCCGGCCTGGAGCGCCCGGACGGGGGCGGGACGATCCTCTTCGATGGCGAGGACGTGACCGGGATCCCGGTCGAGCATCGCCAGGTCGGGATGGTGTTCCAGTCCTACGCACTGTTCCCGAACATGAACGTCGCCGAGAATGTCGGCTATGGGCTGAAGGTTCGGAAGGTCGCGCGGGCCGAGCGGGACGCGGAGGTCGCGCGGCTTCTCGACACCGTCGGCCTCGTCGAATTCGCGGATCGCCGCATCGACCGGATCTCGGGCGGGCAGCGGCAGCGCGTGGCGCTCGCCCGCGCGCTCGCGATCAAGCCGCGCGTCCTGCTTCTGGACGAGCCCTTGTCCGCCCTCGACGCTGCCCTGCGCGAGCGGCTCCGGGTCGAGATCTCGACGCTCCTGCGGACGTTCGGCATCACGGCCGTCTATGTCACGCACGATCAGGCCGAGGCGATGGCGATCGGCGACCGCGTGGCTGTCCTGGAGCGCGGCCGCATCGCGCAGATCGGAACGCCGGAGGAGGTGTACGGCCGGCCGGCCTCGCGCTTCGTGGCCGAGTTCGTCGGGACCTCGAACCGGATCACGGGGCCGGTCGTCGAGGGCATTCTCCGCGTCGGTATCTGGCATCTTCCCGTCGGCGGACCCGACCGGACGGCCACGATCTGGTTCCGCCCGGAGGCGGCCTCGGTCGCGGAGAGCGGTACCCCGGAAGGCGAGGCGCTCGCCGGACACGTCATCGGCTCGACATTTCTCGGCGCGTCCTGCCGCCTCGCGATCTCGATCGGCGGCGAACAGGCCCCGATCCTCGTCGACGTGCCGGCTGCCATGCGCCGTCCGATCGGCGCTCCGGTCCAGGTCAGGGTCGCTCAGTCGGCCCTCGTCGAGTATCCGGACGGACCTCCCCCCTGCTGACCTGCCAGATCACGGCCCCGCACGCGCGCCCGACCGGACAGGCCGCCTGACGCATCAGTGCGATTGCTCGATCTGGGCAGCGAGAGCGGGCGGGAGGCCGGTCGTCGCTTTCGCCGGGAGCCGGCGCAGCCCGGGCCGGCCGGCCGGGTGAAGCCGGGCCAGCGTTTCGGCCTGGCGGACGGCGGCGGCGACCTGGTTCACGATCGGCGCCCTCGCTCGGCCGGCCACGCGTCCGGCCAGCCCTGACAGCGGCGCCCCAGCGAATATCAGGACGTCGGCACCGTCCTCCTCGACCCAGCGCGCTCGGCCGGCCAGGGAGAGTACCTCCAGGGCGGAGGGGCCGCCATCGCCCTCAAAGTGACGCCATCCGGCGCAGACCGACGAGGCGGTCGCACACGAGGAGGAGGACGATCGTGGCGAGGATCAGGATCGAGGACGCCGCCGCGACCGTCGGATCGGGGGACATCTCGACCTGGTTCAGGAGCTGGATCGGCAGCGTCTTGGTGCGGACGTCGGTCAGGAAGATCGAGACCGGATAATTGTCGAACGAGGCGATGAAGGCGAAGAGCGCCGCGCTGACGAAACCCGGCAGGATATTGGGCACGAGCACCTTGCGCAGCGCTTCGGGATACGAGCAGCCGAGCATGCGGGCGGCATCGACCATGGTGAAGTCGAACAGCGACAGGCTCGCGAGCACGGTGCGCATGACGAACGGCATCGTGATGACGACATGCGCGATGAGGAGCGAGGTGTAGCTGTCCCAGAGGCCGAAGCCGCGCGCGGCCTGAAGGAAGGCGATCCCGAAGACGAGCCCCGGCAGCATCAGGGGCGAGGCCATGAAGGTCGCGATGGCGGCGCCGGCGGGGACGTAGCCGCGCACGATGGCGATGGCGCAAAGTGTGCCGAGCACGAGCGAGAGGCAGGTCGACAGGAAGGCGATCTGAACCGACAGCCAGACGGCCGAGAGCAGCGTGTCGGTCCGCCCGACCGCCTCGTACCAGCGCAGCGACATGCCTTCCGGCGGGAAGGCGAAGATCGCGGAGGGCGAGAAGGACACCGCCATCACGATCGCGATCGGCATGAGCAGGAAGGCCACCGCGAAGACCAGAGCGGCCCAGGACAGCGCAATGCCGAGACGAGCCATCTCAGCGGCCTCTTACGGCGTGACCGCGGCCGAGCCAGGACGCCCCGAATACGACGGAGACAGCGATCACCAGCATGATCACCGCCATGCTGGCGCCGAGCTGGAAGTCGCGGATGTTGAGGTAGGCCTTCGCCATGACCTGAGACATGGTCATGAAGCGGTCGCCGATGAGCAGGCCCGGGGTGACGTAGGCGGCAACCGAGATGGAGAAAACGAGCGACACGCCGGCGATCACGCCAGGCATCGTCAGCGGCAGCGTGACGCGCGTGAAGGCGTAGAGCGGCGAAGCGCCGAGCGAGGCCGCCGCGTCCGTCAGCCGCCCGTCGAGCATGCGCATGATGGAATAAAGCGGCAGGATCATGAACGGCAGGAACACGTTCACCATGCCGAAATAGAGGTTGAATTCGGTGAAGACGAGCCGCATCGGACGATCGATGAATCCTAAGGCCACGAGGAGCCAGTTGATGAAGCCACCGCGGCCCATCATGATCGAGATACCGAACGTCTTGACGATGATACTGACCGTCAACGGCAGAAAGATCAGCGCGAACAGGACCACCTGCGTCGTGCCGCTCGCGCGTGCCAGGGCGAAGGCGGCCGGATAGCCGAGCACAAGGCAGATCGTGGTGGTGATCAGCGCAAGCTTCACAGAATTCCAGATGATCCCGAGATAGTAGGGATCGCCGAGGACCTTGCGGTAGCCGGCGAGCGTGATCCCTTCCGCGCCGCGAAAACTCTCGGCGACGAGAAGCGCGAGGGGAAGGGCGAAGGCGAGCACCATGAACAGGATGCCCGGGAGCGCGAGAGCGGCCTTCCCGTCCAGCCCGGAAAGAAAGCTGCGGCGCTCGCCGGTGCCCTGATCAGCCGCGCCGATCGCCGCCGTGCTCATGGGGCGGGATACACCATGGTATCTTCGATCCGCCAGCGGATCGCCGCGTCGGCGCCGGGCTCGACGCCGGGTGGAAGCCGGGCCAATTCGACCATCAGGCGATCGCCCGATCGCTCCGCGGCGAACAGCAGCGTTGTCTTGGCACCGAGGAACACGATGTCGAGAACCTTGGCCCGAATATTGTTGTATCCGCCGTCGGGGCCCGCCCCGAGCAGCATCGCCTCCGGCCGGACTCCGATCGCGACCGGAGAGCCGGCGAGGAAGTTGCCCGGCGCCTGTATCGCGCCAAAGGCGGTCTCGACCGTGACCGAGCCTCCGCCCGCGGAGGCGACCTGCCCGGCGATCCGCGTCGACTGACCAACGAATTCGAGGACGTAGAGGCTTCGCGGCCGGGAATAGATCTCGGCCGGGCTGCCAAGGTGCTCGATCTTTCCCTCGCGCATGACGGCGATGCGATCGCTCATCACGAGCGCTTCGTCCTGGTCGTGCGTGACGAAGATCGACGTGATGCCGAGATCGCGCAGCAGCCGGCGAAGCTCGATCTGCATCGTCTCGCGCAGGTTGCGATCGAGCGCGCTGAACGGCTCGTCGAGCAAGAGGAGGGCGGGCTTGACGACGAGCGCGCGGGCGACCGCGATCCGCTGTTGCTGCCCCCCCGACAGCGCCGTAATGGCGCGATCGGCGAAACTCTCCATGCGCACCAGCGCGAGCGCGTCGCGGACGCGCGCCGAGATCTCGCCCCTCGGGGCTCGCTGCGCCCGCAGGCCGAAGGCCACGTTCTCGGCGACGGTGAGATGCGGGAAGAGGGCGTAACTCTGGAAGACGACGCCGATCTTGCGCTTGTGCGCCGGGACGCGGGTGAGATCGCGTCCCCCGACCATGATCCTGCCGCCATCCGCCGCGATCAGTCCGGCAACAAGCCGCAGCAGCGTGGTCTTGCCGCAGCCGGACGGACCGAGCAGCGACACGAACTCCCCCTGGTTCACGCCGAGATGCAGGTTCTCGAGAACCGTGACGGAGCCGTAGCTTTTCGTGACGCCGGCGATGTCGAGATAGCTGGACGGGGCGGCGGCCGCCTGTCCGGCCGCCGCCGTGCCCAAGCTCATTTCGATGACACCTCCCGCTCGAAACGCTCGATCATGGCGTTGCGATTGTCGGCGAAATACTCCCAGTCGAGGGTGACGAGTTCGGGGAACTTCAGTCCCGCCGGCAGCACGGTCTTGGCGTTCGTCGGCCGCGAGTAGAAGGTCTGAGCGATGAAGGCCTGAGTCTCCGGGCTCAGCATCTCGTTCAGGAAGGTCATTCCGAGCTCCTGGTTGGGTCCACCCTCGACCAGAGCGACGCCGGCCGGCATCGCGATGACGCCCTCGGCCGGCAGGCCCTGCTCGACCGGCGCCCCTTGCGACTTCCGGAACAGGGTCGTGCGCGAATCCGGACTCATGTAGAGGTCGGCCTCGCCGGTCTCGTGCAATTGCTGCGCCTGCGGCGCGTTCGTCGAGACTTGCAGGATATTCGGGCGCAGCTCCTTCATGCGCTCGATGCCGGCCTGCCATTCCGGCAGGCAGTCTCCGAGCGGCTTCTTCGTGGCGTGATGCGTGGCGGCCATCAGCGGCGCGATAGCTTGCGTGATCCGCATGGAGATGAGGATGATCCGGTCGCGGAACTTCGGGTCCCACGCCTCGGCATAGCTCTTGAGACCCTGCGGGAGCGCGCGCGTGTTGTAGGAAAAGCTGCACATCGGCTGGCACCAGTTCGCCCACATGGCGCCGCGCGGCTTGGCGCCGGCAGGCAGGTCCGCCAAGTTGGTGATCTCCGCCGGGAGCTTCTTGATCAGCTTGTCACGCTCGGCGATCACGAGAACCGGATCGTCCATCATGGTCAGCGTCATCGTCGGACGCGCCTTGTTGGAGCGCAGCTTCTCGAGATTTATGAGAGAGTTCGTGCCCTCATAGAGCACCTTGATGTTGTGCTTCTTCTCGATCAGCGGGAACAACTTGTCCTGCATGCCGGGCGTTGCTGGCCCGCCGATGAAGATCTCACGCGTTTGCGCGCGCACGATGGCCGGAAAGCCCGTGATCAAGGCTGCCGTGCCGGCTCCAACGACGCCGCGTCGGGTCAGATTGAGTTCGTGAGGCATGATGCGGTTTCCGATGGACGGGTGGGCTCGTGCGACCGGCGTCAGTCGGCCCAGGCTATGCCGATGAATTTGGAGGCACAACGATCTTCGAGCGGCTTGGCCCTGCTGACGTCCTCGAGCGCTCCTTCGAGAGTCATCGCGTCAGGATGCGGTCAACCGGGTTGAAGGGCGACGTGAACCTGCCGAGAGGCTCGATCATCGGATACAAGTCACGTGCCAAGTACCGCCCCTGCCCGGCAGGTCCGACGACCTCCTGGCCGTCGAAGACGAGCTTGCCACGCAGGTAGGTCGCCACGGGATAGCCCTGGGTTCGGTAGCCCTCGTAGGGCGTGAAATCGCCGCCGTGATGCATGGCGGCGTTTGTCAGCGTCACCGACTTATGGGGGTCGAAGATGACGACGTCGGCGTCGCTTCCGACCGCGATCGTCCCTTTGCGCGGATGCAGCCCGAACAGCCGCGCCGGATTGGTGCTCACCAGGCGAACGAAGGTCTGCACATCGATCCGTCCCTTCGACACGCCTTCCGTGAACAGGACCGGCAGGCGTGCCGCGAGCCCCGGAATGCCGTTCGGGATCTTGTGAAAAGGGGCGTTCTCGCCCGCGATCTTTTTGCCCGTCGCATCGAAGCGGGTCGGCGAATGGTCGGAGGAGACGACTTCGATCACGCCACGGCGCATGTAGCGCCAGAGCGCCTCCTGGTCGGCTTTGGTGCGAGCGGGCGGCCCGAAGACGAACTTTGCCCCTTCGAAATCCGGTCGATCGAGGTCCTCCGCCGTCAGGACGAGGTATTGCGGGCAGGTCTCGCCCCACACCTTGAGGCCGCGCGCCTGGGCGCGCGCGATCTCCTCGGCCGATTCAGCCCCGGAGACGTGAAAGACCTGGATAGGCACATCGAGGGCTTCCGCCAGCGCGATGATGCGGTGCACGGCCTCGCGCTCCACCACCATCGGCTTCGCCCAAGGGTGGTATTTCGGCGCCGTCAGTCCGGCCGCGACGAGCTGTTCCGTGAGCCAGGCAAGGAGGTCGTGGTGTTCGGCGTGGACGCAGACAAGGGCTCCGTTGCGGCGCGCCTCCGCCAAGATCCGGATCGCCTGCGCGTCGTCGACCCGCACGCCGTCGTAGGTCAGGAAGATCTTGATCGAGCGGTTGCCCTCGGCGACGAGAAGCGGGAGTTCTTCCTTGAGCACCGTCGGGGTTGGGTCGGTGATCGTCATGTGGAACGCGTAGTCGACCCGGGCTTGGTTGGCGCGCTGGTGGTAGTCGGCGACCGTCGCGAGCAACGACGATCCCTTGGTCTGCCAGGCGAAGGCGACGACCGTCGTCGTTCCTCCCGCGGCGGCCGAGGCGGTGCCCGTGTCGAAGCCGTCGCACATCTCGGCGCCGACCGGTGGCTGGTCGAGATGGACGTGACTATCGACCCCGCCGGGCATGACGAGCATGCCGGTGGCGTCGACGGTCTCCTCGGCCGGACCGAGGTCCCGGCCGATCGCGGTCACGAGGCCGTCGCTCACGCCGACATCGGTCAGGACCGCATCCGTCCCGGTCACGACGGTGCCGCCGCGGATCACGAGATCGAGCGCCCGCATATCTCGCCTCCAAGGCTTGCCGAGGCCGTCCAGTCATCACAAAGCGGGGCTGGGTTCAACGATCGGATTTGAGAGAAGGCCATGTCCCGGAGCGAAGGCCAGCTGATCGTGGCATTGGGCGATCGGCGCTACCGCGTCGAGCGACCCTGGGGCGACATTCCGGTCGGTGCCGGCATGGTCAGCGACGTCACCGTGGACAGCCGCGGCCACGTCTTCGCCCTGCTGAGATCGGATTCGCTCGCGGGTCCTCCAGGGACCCCGGTCCTGGAGCTTGCGCCGGACGGCCGGCGGCTCGCGTCCTGGGGCGAGGACCTGATCGCCGACGGGCATATGCTCGCCTGCGCGCCGGACGACAGGCTGTTCATCGTCGATCGGGACGCCCATGAGGTCGTGATCTGCTCGACGGACGGGCAGAGGATCGGCGGCCTCGGGCGCCGCCACCATCCGCTGGAGCCGTTCAACCACCCAAGCGATGTCGCCATCGCGCAGGATGGAGGGATCCTCGTCTCCGGCGGATACGCGGACAGCCGCCTGCACCGCTTCGACGCCGACGGCAGCGCACTCGGATCGTTCGGCGACCTGGGGGAGGGCCCTGGCGGCTTCCTGAACCCGCACGCGGTCTGGGTGATGCCGGACGGCCGCGTCGTCGTGGCCGACCGGGAGAATGACCGCTTGCAGGTCTTCGATGCTGCCGGGCGCCCGAGCGCGATCTGGAGGGGCTTTCGGCAGCCTCTCGACATCTGGGGCGAGGCGGACGGAACGATCTTCGTCACGGACCTCGTGCCGTCACTGCACATGCTCGCCCCCGACGGCACCCGCCTCGGACGTTGCAGGCCGGTGCTCAACGGCGCACATGGCATCTGGGGTGGTCGCGACGGCCATCTCTACCTGGCGGAGCCGAACCCGAGCCGGCTCACGCGGCTGGTCCCGCTCAATCGCCAGGACTGGCGTTAGGGCTCCGCCGCCAGCACGTCGCGGAGTTCGCGCACGATCACGGCCGCGAAGGCCGGATCGTTGATGTGATGCGGCACGCGGCGGATCCGATGGGCGTCGCTGACGACGAACGTTCCCTCGATCGCCTCGAACAGGGCCGCGCTGGCCTCGGGCGCGTGGAAAGGCTGGCCGGGCGCGTCGAGCATGGAGACGCCGCCTTCCGGCAGCAGCAGCCGTACCGGCCCCGGTGAGCGGTTCAGCTTCTCGGCGAGCCAGGCGCCTGCCTCCCGGTTCTCCGCGGGCGTCGTCCGCATCAGCGTGACATTGGCGTTGTGGACGTGGAACAGGCGGTCGCGATGGTGCTCCGGCACCGTCTCGCGAGCCCAGAAGTTGATCATGTCGAAAGCCCCCACCGACCCGATCCAGGGCGTTCCCGTCCTCGAGATCGCGTCGAAGCGCTCCGGTCCGGCGGTGCAGACGCCGCCGAACAGGTGATCCATCGCCTCGGTCGTCGAGATGTCGAGCACGGCCCGCAGCAGGCCGGCATCGACCAGCGCCTCCAGCGCTCGCCCTCCATGGCCGTTGGCATGGAATACCTGGGCATCGAACTCGGCGGCGACCAAGGCCTGGATCGCCATCACGCAGGGCGTCGTGACGCCGAACATGCTGAGGCCCAGCGCCGGCTTCTCGTCCGGGCTCGCGGGCGGCCGCCACAGCATCATGCCGGCCAAAGCATGGGCGGCGTTGCCCAGCACGACCCGCGAGATGCGGTTCAGACCGGCAACGTCTGTCACGGGGAACATCGATGTGATGTCGTGGATGCCGAGATAGGCGGACATGTCGCCCGCGGCCAGCGTCGAGACCAGCATCCGGGGCGTGCCGATCGGCAGCGCGCGCATCGTAGGCGCGATGATCGCGGTGCCGCCGGAGCCGGCGAGGCCGATCATGCCGCCGACGTCTTCGCGGCCGCCGATCCAGCGACGCAGCGCCTCGGTCATCGCGGTGACGGCGACGCCGCGGTCCGCGGCTCCGAGGACCGCGGCGGCCCCATCGGGATGGGAAGCCGCGACCTCGGCCGCCGTGACATCGACCTCGCGCGCATCGCTCTTCGTGCCGACATCGACCGTGGTGGTCGGCACGCCCGCAGCACGGATCAGACCCGCCACGTAATGGTGTTCGTCACCCTTGGTGTCGAAGGTCCCGACCACGTAGGCGCGACGCTCCACCATGCCGTCAGCCGCCCGATCGGGCAATCGCTTCGGCGCCCTGGAATGCGAAGCGGAACGTGTCGGTCACGGCCCGCATCACCTCCGGCTCGTCCTTCGGATCGACCTCGAACGTCGCCCACCATTCGCCGAAGGTCTGGTTCGTCTCGGTGACCTCCTTCAGCCGCATCTCGGAGACGTAGTTGCGGACGGGAAGCGTCGCCTCGAGGATGCAATAGGCACAGACATGTTCGCGGTCGGAGAGCGTCAGGAGCTGCTCCCGAATGTGTCCGGTCCCGTCCTTGGTGCGGAAATTCCGGATGCAGCCGATCTGGTCGGACGGAAGGCCATCCTCGATGTGGCTCGTCGAGAAGAGGTTCGCATTATAGCGGGGCAGCGCGTTGAAATCGCGCAGCACCGCCCAGGTCGCGGCGACCGGCGCATCGATCACGGCGCTGACATAGACGCGTTTCATCGCTGGCTCCGCTTAGTAGGTGATGGCCTTGAAGGTTCGCACATGCTCGGTCATCGCGATCTCGACCGGGAGCCGCTCGACGCTGCTCGCGCCGTAGAAGCCGTTGCAATGCTTGCTCTTGCGCATGACGTAGGCGGCGTCGTCCGGGGACGAGATGGCGCCGCCATGCGCGATGATGATCACGTCCTTGCGGATGCGCCGGGCCGCGTCCGCCCACTCGTCGATCTGCGCGACGGAATCGTCGAGCGATTTCGCGGTCGTGACCCCGATCGTGCCACCGGTGGTCGTGCCCATGTGGGGCACGATGATGTCGGCCCCGGCCTTCGCCATCTCGACGGCCTCATCGGCATTGAACACGTAGGGCGTCGTCAGAAGGTCGAGCTCGTGCGCCTGGCGGATCATGTCGATCTCCTGCGCGTACTGGATGCCTGTCTCCTCCAGCATCGTCCGGAAATTGCCGTCGATGATGCCAATCGTCGGGAAGTTCTGGACGCCCGAGAAGCCGAGTTCCTTCAACTCCTTCAGGAAGACCGGCATGATGATGAAGGGATCCGTCCCGTTCACGCCCGCCAGGACGGGCGTCTTCTTGACGACCGGCAGGATCTCGACCGCCATCTCCTTCACGATGGCATTGGCATTGCCATAGGCCATGAGACCCGACGAGGAGCCTCGCCCGGCCATCCGGTAGCGGCCGGAATTGTAGACGATGATGAGGTCGATCCCGCCGGCCTCCTCGCATTTCGCGGAGAGCCCCGTGCCCGCGCCGCCGCCGATGATCGGCTCCCGGCGCGAGACCATCTCGTTCAGCCGGGCGACGATGTCCGCCCGCTTGATTGCCGCCATGTCGAAAGGTCTCCAGGAATGGCCGCCCGCAGGCGGCCCTTTGAGGTTCAGCCCTTCTTGACCAGCGGGCAGGTCGACAGGGACAGCGGCTGGAAGGCTTTGTCGGCCGGGATGGTGCCGAGCGGCTTCAGGTAATCCCACGGATACTTGGATTCCGCCTTGGTCTTGACCTGCCAGAGATACATGTCGTGCACCATGCGGCCGTCCTCGCGGATGCGGCCACCCTTGGCGAACATGTCGTTGATCGGCAGCTCGCGCATGGCCTTGGACACCGCGTCCGGCTCATCCGTGCCGGCCTTCTCGACCGCCTTCAGGTAGTGCAGCGTCGACGAGTAATCGGCGGCCTGGCTCATGTTCGGCATCAAGCCGACACGGTCGAAGTAACGCTTGGCGAAGGCGCGGGTTTCGTCGTTCTGGTCCCAGTACCAGGCGTTGGTCAGCTGAAGGCCGCCCGCCGCGTCGAGCCCGAGAGCGTGGACGTCGTTGATCCACAACAGCAGAGCCGCGAGCTTCTGGTTCTTCGTGATGCCGAACTCGGCCGCGTTCTTGATCGCGTTGATGGCGTCGGCCCCGGTCGAGGCGATGCCGATGATCTTGGCCTTCGAGGTCTGGGCCTGCAGCAGGAAGGACGAGAAGTCCGTCGTGTTCAGCGGATGGCGCGACGATCCGAGGACCTTGCCGCCGGCGGCGGTGACCACGTCCGTGACCTGCTTCTCGAGCCCGTGCCCGAAGGCGAAATCGACCGTCAGGAAGTACCAGCTGTCGCCGCCCTGCTCGACGATGGTGCGTCCGGTCCCGTTCGCGAGCGAATAGGCGTCATAGGCATAATGCACGGCGTAGGGGGAACAGGCCTGGTTCGTGATCCCCATGTTGGAGGAGCCGTTGACCACGATGTGGCGCTTCTTCTCCTTCGCGATCGCGGCGACCGCCAGTGCGACACCGGAATTCGACAGGTCCTGGATCAGATCCACACCGCCGGTATCGAACCATTGCCGCGCCAGATTGGCGCCGATATCCGGCTTGTTCTGGTGATCGGCATAGACGACGTCGACAGGCTTGCCGATCACCTTGCCGCCGTGATCCTCGACGGCCATGCGGACGGCTTCGAGCGCGCCCTTGCCGGACAGATCCGAGTAGATGCCCGACATGTCCGTCAGGACGCCGATCCTCACGACACCGTCCGAGATCTTGGGTGCCTGAGCATAGGCTGGCGCGACAAGGCATGTCGCAGCCGTCAACACGGACGCAAAGCGCACTGCCATCTTGACCATGATGTCCTCCCTGACTTGTTCTTGACGGTGAGATTGCCGGGACCGACAGTCCGGCGCCATGGCCAGGGACCACCTCGACCTACTCGAAACGCACATCGACGGGCCCGATACGAAGCTCTGGTCGGTCAGGGCCGAGGAATGCCCGGCCTTGACCCGCCGACATATCGCGCATGTCGGTCTGGGCGACGCCGCCGTGCCGTACCGGATCGTCCGCACCAAACTCTCCGGTGCCTATCTGCACGGCTCACTCGGCGGCGAAGGCCGCATGCTGATCGACGGCCGCTGGCGTCCACATGCGGGCGGTATGGCGTCGCTCGCGCCAGCCCATGTCCTGCATGCCTTCCACGCCATCCCGTCGCGGCGCTGGAACTATTGCTGGGTCCGTTTCACGCCGACGTCACCGCGCTCGATTATCCACGCCATGGCGCCGATCGTGGGGCGCTTCGACTGCCGGCCGCTCGGCCACGCCATCATGGGGCTCTACGACGAGATGCAGGGGCGACGAGACATCGCGACCTGCGCGCTATGGCTCGATCTGATCGAAACCTATGTCGACGCCTTCGCGGAGCCGTGGCGGCGCGAAACCCGCCTCGTGGCCGTCTGGAACAGCGTTCGCCAGGATCTTGCCCGGCCCTGGACGCTGGCAGAGCTTGCGAGCCTCGCCGGGCTCTCGGGTGAGCATCTGCGCCGGCTCTGCCACGGCAGTCTGGGCCGCAGCCCGATGCAGCAGCTGACCAACCTGCGCGTTCAACATGCGGCCCATCAGCTTGTGACGACGGACGCGAAAATCGAGACCATCGCCGACAGCGTCGGCTACCGGAACGCCTTCGCATTCTCGAACGTCTTCAAGAAGGTCACGGGCGTACGCCCCTCACACTTCCGAACCCGCCGCCAACCATGAGGCATCCCGTCGTGTGCAGCGACGGGCCACGCGACGATCGAGTCCCACGTGATTATTCCTGCGCTGCAGCGAACCTCAGCCCACCCAATCAACGGGCGTCAGACGATCCGGATGGATAGCTCCGGCAGATTGTCGATCTTCCCGAGCAGCACGTCACCCTTCACCACGGGACCGACATTCTCAGGCGTCCCGGAGAAGATGATGTCGCCGGCCTTGAGCTCGAAGGCATCCGAGAGGTTCGCGATCTGCTCCGCCACGGACCAGATCATGTAGGACAGGTCGGCCTCCTGCTTCACTTGCCCGTTCACCTGGAGTTGGATCCTGCCCTTCTCGAAATGGCCCACCGTCTCGACGGGGTGGATCGGCCCGATCGGGGCGGAGTTGTCGAAGCTCTTGCCGATCTCCCAGGGCTTCTTCTGGTCGCCCATCCCGCGCTGCAGGTCCCGGCGCGTCATGTCGAGGCCGATCGCGTAGCCGTAGACATGCTCGAGGGCCCGCTCCCGCGGGATGTTCCGCCCGCCGGATTTCAGGGCGGCGACGAGCTCCAGCTCGTAATGGTAGTTCTTGGTGAGCGTCGGATAGGCGTGGTCCGCGACCGTGCCGACGCGCACGAGTTGCACCGCGTCCGTCGGCTTCTGGAAGAAGAAGGGCGGCTCGCGGGTCGGATCCGAGCCCATCTCCCGCGCATGCGCCGCATAGTTGCGGCCGATGCAATAGATGCGGCGAACCGGAAAGCTCTCGTCCGAGGCAGCGATCGGCAGGAGCGTCTGCGCGACCGTGAACGGCACCTTCGGACCAGCCTGAACCTGGGCCTGCGCGGTTCCGGGTAGTGCCTGCGCACCGACCACGGCGCCCAGCGCCGCCTCCAGCACCCTGCGGCGGCTTGCCTTGTCCATCCGTTCCTCCTCGCTTCCGGACGCCTGCCCTCGGCGAATGATACAGCTCGATATCGCGCCCCGGAACCGCCGGCTCAAGCTCAATGCGCGAGCGGGTCGGGTCGCACCTGGATGTGTACGGCACGGGGCTTCGAGCCCTTGCCGCCCTCCTTCAGCCAAGGGGTTCGATCCCCATTGGTGCTCCAGAGGCCACGACCTTTCCAGCCGGCTTTCGGGTCGTCGATCCGTCCATCCAGGCCTTTGGCGAAGAACCCGAGAGGGTAGGGGACCCGCAGCATCACCATCTGGCCGTCCCTGAAGGCCACGAAGCCGTCGTTGAGGTTCGCGGTCGAGATCGGCACGTTTTCGCCCAGTCCCAACGTGTTGTGCTGGTCGACCCAGCTATAGTAGCTCGCCTCGGCGGTGCCATTTTCGAAGCCCTCGAACGCGGGACCCGGATATTTGTGCTGCGAATATCCCTCGGGGCAATGGGCGCCCGTTGCGCCTGGCCCGGTGAGCGGACCCTTGCACTTGCGCCGGTCGAAGCTGACCAGTGCCCCGTTCGAACCGGAACCCCAAAGGACGCCGTCCTTGTCGATGTCGCCCCCTCTCAGGCCGATGATGTCCTTCGGCACGGCGTAGAATTCCGACAGCTTCGTCCTCGGATCGAAGCGCAGGAAGCCGGGCGTTCCCACGAAGGTGTTCGTGGCGTACCAGACCGATCCGTCCGTGGGATGTGGCATCACGGCATAGGGGCCGGAGCCCCCCAGGCGCATGTCCTTGCCGGGCTCCTGCGGCTTCCCGGGCTCGGTCCAGTCGTCGAGCTTGCCGTTGCCGCTGGTATCGAGGACGAAGGGCGACCACCCCTGCGCCTTGATGGGGTCCCCGGTTTGCTCCAGGACGGCGGTGTTGATCCAGCCGGCCACCGGCCCGCCGCCGGAAAACCAAACCGTCTCGTCGGAATCGTAGCCGAATTGCGGATGATGCGTGCCGAAGCAGGTATCGATCATCGTGTATCTCATCGTCTTGGGATCGAGCATCGACACCTGCCGCCCGGACCGCTCGACAGGGAACGCTTTCGCGGATGGGTGGTCCGACCCGGCCCTGCAGAATGCCGGGTTGTCGTTGCCGCGAACGGCGGCCGCGAACCAGACGCGTCCTTGTCGATCGAACATGCCGTTGTGATTGTTGGCGCGCTGCTTCCAGATCTTCTCGTCGCCCCAGTATGGCGACGGCATCGTCGGCTCCGCCATGGCGGTGGCGTGGAAGGGAGGGCCGAACGACTCGGGCCCGTCCGGGTCGAGCACGGTCATCTTGAAGAACGACGTCGTGTGCGTCTTCGGATCCAGGATCGGAATGTCGTCGCTCGAATATTCCGGGGAGCCATAGAGCGGCCCGTAGGCGTTGACCGTCGGCTGTCGCCGATCGGACGAGATCAGGTCGTGGATGAAGGTCTTCTCCGTTCCCCATTCCCAGGACGAGACGACCACGTTCCGTTCCACCCCCTGGGGCCGTTGCGGCTGATCCTTGGGCAACTCACCCTTGGCCACACGGTCCGTCCAGTCGCCGAAATACTTGAACGGCACGCCGCCGAGCTGGCCGGCGAGACGGTTGATCATCCACTCGCCGGTATGACCCGAGCCGACACGACGCATCCAGGCCTCTTCGCCGGACGCGAAAGCCCCGAGCTGCGCCGGGATCATCCGGGTCGATTCCTGACCGAGCTGGTGACACCCGACGCAATCGACATTCCCCATGCGCTGGCGCCAGAGCTCGCGCGTGACGTCCTTCGGTATGTCGCTGGCACCCCCGAAGTCGCTGGCCGGGGGCATCCGCATCATCGCGTACCAATAGATCGCCGGGTAATACTGCGCCGCCGAGCGCGCGTCAGGCGCCGCGACCGCCGTCAGGTCGAGCTTCTGGCCGGGCTTTGCTCGGATCTTGGGCGAGTCCACGAGCCCGAAGCCACGAACCCAGACCTGGTAATTGGCCATGGGAAGGTCGGGGAGGACGTAACGGCCCTGATCGTCGGTGACGACGATCTTCGCGTAGGTCGTGGGGAGATCAGTGGTCTCCGCGATGATCCAAACGCCGGCTTCCGGGCCTCTCGGCCCGGTGACCACTCCGCCGATATCGTCCTCGTCCAGCGCGATCGAGGCCTGTTGCGCGCTGGCGGGAACCCGAAGCACGGCTGTCGCTGCAATCAAGGCGACAGCTGCGGCGCCTGAGAACAGGATGTGTCCAAGCCTCATGTTTCCCCCCAACCGCACACTGCCGTGCTTTTCAGCTATCAGTACATGCGAAGCGCCGGACTGGGAACGACCGTGCTTGCAAGTTCGCGCGGGAGCCGGTGTGCAACCCGCCGGCGTCCGGTCGCAGGCTCGACGTCGCGACAAGCCGGGAGGCTCCGGTCGGGGCGTGCGGCAGACAGGCTGCGACGGGACTAACGGCCTCCCAGGGCAGGCAGTTTCCCCTCGAGTGAAGCAGCGTCGCTGGTCGACGCTTGTGGCGCATTCTGAAGGTAGGGGAGTGGTTCCGGGCGGAATTCGGCTGCTACCGCCTCGATCCGCATGAGCGCACGCCCGAGGGACGCCCGGAGATGTTCGCGCAGCGCCTCGACGGCGTGATCCGTCCGCCCCTGGTTCAGCGCCTCGAGCACCTTCAGGTGCTCCGGAAGAAAGGGTTCGGAGGAAAATAGTGCTGGCGTCCAGCGGTACAGGAAGCTGTGCGCCACAAGGAGCGACTGGTAGGAGCGGAGCGCCTCCATGAGGGTGCGCTGGCCGCAGAATCCGAGGATCTCGCCGTGCAGTTCCGCCTCGAGCGCATCGAGGTCCGCCCCCGTGAGAGTGTCTGCTCGCGCGATGGCGGTCTGCGTCGACCGGAGAGCTCGGCGGAGCAGGTCCTTCGGGACCGAATCGGCCGCTTTCGCGAGTGCGATCGGCTCCAGCGTCCAGCGCATCTCGTAGAGCTCGGTCACGTGAAGCGGCGTCAACGCGGGTGCGAACCAACGGGAGTCGTCCTTGCGGATGATCCCGCGCTGATTAAGCCTTGCCACGACCTCGCGGGCGACGGTCCGGCTCACGCCGTGATGCTTGGCGATCTCCGACTCCACCACGCGCCAGCTCGCAAAGGCGGTGCGGGACACGATGTTCGTCTCCACCTCCGCGTAGATGCGCTCCCAGCTCGCGGCGGGCGAAAGGTGGATGGGCCCCGGCGCCTCTGCCGAACCGTCGCCTGAGCCCGCGAGGCTCGTCACCACGTAGCCGCGCCGTTCAGCACGCGAGAGGAGACCCTCATCGGCCAGTGCCGCGAGAGCATGCCGGGCAGGCGCCCGGCTGATCCCGAAATCCGCAGCGACCCGGGATTCGAGGAGACGCGTCCCGGGCGGAAGCGCGCCCGCCCGGATCCGGCGGGCCAGGATCTCGGCAGCCTGGCTGTGCAGCCGGGGGACGGCGCCTGCCCGCCCGGGCTCATGGCGGGCATTCTCCATTCCGCTGTCTGTCATGCCCACCCGTTCGGACCAGGCCATATCGGACCCGCCCTTCGTCGGACTTGTCAACGGCCTCGCGCTCCGCCTAGATCCCGACGACTGGACACTGTATCCGTTGAACATCTTTGGGAGAGGAAACGTGACGGGGCGCCTTGCGGGACTCACCGCTTTCGTGACGGGCGCCGGCCAGGGGATCGGGCGCGCCATCGCGCTCGCCTATGCGGCGGAGGGTGCGCAGGTCATCGCCGCGAGCCGCACGGCGTCGAAGCTCTCGGATCTGCGCAAGATTTCGCCGGCCATCACACCGATTTCGCTCGACGTGACCGACGGACCGGCCGTCGCCCGCGTCGTCGCGGACGCGTCTCCGCTCGACATCCTGGTGAACTGCGCCGGCTGGGTGCATGGCGGCACGTTGCTCGAGACGAGCGAGGCCGACTGGGCGAAGAGCTTCGACCAGAACGTCACCTCGATGTTCCACACCATCAAGGCCGCCCTTCCGGCCATGCTGGAGCGCCGCTCCGGCTCCATCGTCAACGTCGCCTCCAGCATCACGGGCGTGGCGGGCCGCGCCGCCTACGGCGCGAGCAAGGCCGCCGTGATCGGACTGACCAAAGCCGTCGCGCGCGATGGCGTTTCGGCCGGGATTCGCTGCAACGCGCTCTGCCCCGGCACGACGCTCTCGCCGTCCCTCGAGGAGCGGATCCAGAGCGCACCCGATCCGGAGGCCCGGCGACGCGAGTTCGTCGCGCGGCAGGCCATGGGCCGGCTCGGCACGCCGGAGGAAATGGCGGCCGCGGCGGTCTATCTCGCCAGCCCCGACTCGGCCTTCACGACGGGTCAGGTCATCGTCGTGGACGGGGGGCAGACGCTGTGAGAGCAGAGGCGGAAAGCCGCTTCTCCGCCGAGGCGCTCGCGGCCTTCTCGCGCGACGCGCTCGCGCTGGCCGGGGCGGACGAAGCGAGTGCGGATGCGGCGACACGGTCGATGCTGCATGCGTCCCGGTTCGGGGTGGACAGCCATGGCTTCCGCCTCCTGCCCCATTATGCCGCCGTGATCGAAGCGGGTCGGGTCAAGGGCTCGCCGGAGCTCCGTTTCCAGACCGGGGCCGGAGCAGTCGCAACCCTCGACGCGGGTCATGCGCAGGGGGCCCGAGCCGCCTATGCCGCCATGGATCACGCCGTCGGGCTCGCGGGCCGTTTCGGCATCGGCGCGGTCGCGATCCGCAACTCCTCCCATTTCGGTGCGGCCGGCGCCTACGCGCTCGCCGCGGCCGAGGCAGGCTTCGTCGGCTTTGCGACCTGCAACACGGACAGCTTCGTCCGGTTGCACGACGGCGCGGAGCGTTTCCACGGCACGAACCCGCTCGCCTTCGCGGTTCCGACCGGCGACGGACGCCCCTGGCTGCTCGACATGGCCACGAGCGCGATCCCGTATAACCGCGTGCTGCTCTATCGGGGGCTTGGGCGCGAGCTCCCGCCCGGGACCGCCTCGGACGAAGAGGGGCGCGAGACGCGCGACCCGGGCGCCGTCGAGATGCTGGCCCCGCTCGGCGCCGCCTTCGGGTTCAAGGGCGCCGCGCTCGCAGGCGTCGCCGAGATCTTCAGCGCGGTGCTGACCGGGATGCGGCTCAGCCCCGAGATCCTGCCGATGGGCGGACCCGATCTCTCGACACCTCGCGAGATGGGCGCTTTCGTCATGGCGCTGAACCCGTCTGCTTTCATGGAGCCGGAGGCGTTCCGGGCCGGCATGCAGCGTTATCTCACGGCGCTGCGCGGGTCGCGTCCGACCGAGGGCGGGTCCGTCATGGCGCCCGGCGACCGGGAATGGGCGGAAGCGGCAGGCCGCGAACGGGACGGCATCCCGATCGACCCGACGACGCTCGCTGCTTTCGCCAGCATGGCCGAGCGGCACGGTCTTGAGCTTCCGCAGCCGGTCTGTCCGGCCGAATGACGAGTGTCTCGACGAACCAACGATCAGGGAGGTCACCATGAAAAAAGCCGTTCACCTGTCCGTCGCCCTCGGCGCGACACTTGCCGCTACGCTCCTCGGCGTCCCTGCAGCCGATGCGCAGCAGAAGACCTTTACGCTGCGGCTGAACCACGTGCTCGGCCCGAACGAGCCTTTCCATCGCGGCTTCCAGGATTGGGCGAAGCGCGTGGACGAGCGAACCAAGGGCGGGCTCAAGATCCAGGTCTTCCACTCGGCGCAGCTCGGCGTGGAGGAGGACATCATCGAGCAGATGCGCCAGGGCGCCGCCATCGGCCAGAATACCGACGCCGCCCGGCTCGGCAATTACGTGAAGAGCCTCGCCGTGATGAACGGCCCGTATTTCGCGACCTCGCTCGAGGATGTCGACAAGCTCGGCAAGGCGCCGACGATCACGAAGGCGGCCGACGAGCTGTCCAAACAGCACGGGCTCAAGGTCGTGTGCTTCGACTGGGTCCAGGGCTACCGCCACTTCTTCACCAACAAGCCGGTCCGCAAGCCGGCCGACCTCGCGGGCCTGCGTATCCGCACGCCGCCGGCGCCGATCTGGCAGGAATCGATCCGCGCACTCGGTGCGGCGCCGACCGCCATGGCCTTCGGCGAGATGTATCCGGCGCTGCAGCAGCAGGCGATCGACGGGGTCGAGCTCGTCTACAACAACATCCCGGGTGCCCGCTTCTACGAGGTGGTGAAGTTCGCCAGCGAGACGAAGCACATCATGCTGATCAACTTCCAGGTCGTCGGCTCGAAATTCTTCGACGGTCTGCCGGCCGAGTACCAGACAGCGCTGGTCGAGGAATGCCAGAAGGCCGGCCGGGAGACGTCCGAGAAGATCCTGGCCTCCGAGGCGACCGTGAAGACTCAGCTGAAGGGTCGCGGGATGACCATCGTCGAGGACGTGGACATGGCCGCCTTCCAGCAGGCCGGCAACGCCGCCTATGAGAAGCTCGGCCTGCTCGAGACGAAGCAGGCGGTGCACAAGGAAATCGGCAAGAACTGAGCGACAGGACCTTGCTCGCGGCGACGGAACCCAAGATGAACCTATTCCTCGCCGGCCTCAACAAAGCCGAAGCCATCATCGCGGGCACGTTCCTGATCCTGATGGTTGTCCTGATCTTCGTGGGCGGGCTGGCGCGGCTGGCGCATGTCCCCCTGAACTGGACGATCGACATGGCGACATGCCTCTTCGCCTGGGCATGTTTCCTGGCGGCCGACATCGCCTGGCGCAAGAACAGCCTGATGGCGATCGAGATCGTGACCGACAAGCTTCCCGAGCGCCTCCAATCGGCGTTCCGAATGCTCAACTACGCGCTCATCTCTGCCTTCCTGGTCTACTTGATCGTCTGGGGGGGTTACCTGTCCTGGACCAGCCGCATCCGGAGCTTCCAGGGCATTCCGGGTGTCAGCTATTCGTGGGTGACCATGAGCCTGCCGGTCGGCGCCGCCCTGATGCTGCTGACGACATTGCGCAAAGTCCTCGCCGAGATGCGAGGCGAGCACGCCGTCAATCAAGCCGTCGACGTGATGTGAGCGGCGGCCATGGTCCTCGTCCTCATCGCCTTCACGGTCCTGCTCCTGATCGGCATGCCCGTCGCGTTCGCGGTCGCGATCGCCGGCACCGTCTTCTTCATGCAGAACCCGGAGCTCCCGGCGACCATCCCGATCCAGCTGACCGTGACGGAGACGCAGAATTTCGCGCTCCTGGCGGTCCCGCTCTTCATCCTGGCCGGAAACTTCCTGAACGGGTCGGGGATCACCCAGAATCTTCTGAAGCTCGCGACCGTGATCACCGGCCGCATGCCGGGCGGCCTCGCGCAGACCTCCATCGCGCTCTCGACGCTGATGAGCGGCGTCACGGGATCCTCGATCGCGGACGCCGCCATGAACGCCCGCGTGCTCGGGCTCCAAATGCTGAAGCGCGGCTTCTCGCGCGGCTACGCGGCCGGCGTGATCTCGTACGGGTCGCTCATGGCACCGATCATCCCGCCCGGGATCGGCTTCATCCTCTACGGCACCGTCGGGCAGGTCTCGATCGGCCGGCTCTTCGCGGCCGGCATCATCCCGGGCCTGCTGCTCTGGGCCGCGCTCGCGGTTGCCATCTGGATCACGGCCCGGCAGCGGGGCTACGCGCCGGAACGCGAGAGGCTGCCGAC
>NZ_CAXTAZ010000014.1:78748-96406 GCF_964242715.1 uncultured Enterovirga sp. | reverse complement strand
CCCGCAGGCTGCCCTTCTCCATGTCGCCGTCGCAGGTGCCGAGATAGCGCAGGATGGTGCGGAGCTTCGACACATAGGCCTTGGCCTCCTCGGAGGAGCGCATGTCGGGTTTCGACACGATCTCCATCAGGGCAACGCCGGAGCGGTTCAGGTCGACGAAGCTCTGGTCCGGCGAGAGGTCGTGGATCGACTTGCCGGCATCCTGTTCGAGATGGAGCCGCTCGATCCCGACCCGGATCGACTCGCCTTCCGCGAGGTCGACCAGGACCTCGCCCTCGCCTACGATCGGGCTCTTGTACTGGCTGATCTGGTAGCCCTGCGGCAGGTCCGGGTAGAAATAGTTCTTGCGGTCGAAGACCGAGCGCAGGTTGATCTCGGCCTTGAGGCCGAGCCCGGTCCGGACCGCCTGCGCGACGCATTCCTCGTTGATGACGGGCAGCATGCCGGGCATCGCGGCGTCGACCAGCGAGACGTGGTCGTTCGGCCGGCCGCCGAATTCCGTCGAGGCGCCCGAGAACAGCTTTGCCCGGCTCGTGACCTGTGCGTGGATTTCAAGGCCGACGATCACCTCCCAGTCGCCGAGGGCGCCAGGGATGAGCTTCTTCGGATTCACGGGGGCGTTCATGCCGCTGCGGTTCTCGCGGGTGTCTCGGGATGTTCCAGCAGTAAGGACGGCGGGCGATCCGGGTCAACTGTCACGCCGCTTTCGCAGCCGCGTCCGGGAAGGCGGGGCGGCGCGAGGCATTACGCCGCGAGTGTGTCCAAAAGAACCCACCGGATCGAGCCTCCGCGAGGTTTGCAGGAACAGCTCCCAAGCATATGAACCCTCAAGCTTCCTTGTCTCACGTTAGACTTGTTAAAAGGCAGAGCCGTTCCAGCTTAGAGCACTTCCGATCTGCGTTTCGATCCCCGGCCGCTGCGGCTCTTTACAGAGCCGAAAGCGTGCCGATACGCGGTCCGACTTGGACTTTGGCGGGAATGGGGCGAGTCTCGTGAACAGACGTGAAGGTCGCAGGCAGGTCGGGACGATGTCCTCGGCGTGGCGCAATACCGGTCTGATGACGGCAGCCCTCTGCGGCCTGGCGAACGGCGTCATCGCTCCCGCCTCCGCCCAGGGCGCGCTCCCGCCCGTCACGGTCGACCCGCCACGTCAGGCGCCCCGCCCGGCGGTCGCCGCCCCTCGGCCGGCCAGAGCGGCCGCTCCCGCCCTGGCCCGGCCCCGGGCGGTGCGCCGGCCGCAACGGGCGCCCGCGCCCGTCGCCTCCACGGCCCCCGTCCCGGCGCCGACAGGCCAAGGCGCCGCCTCCGGCCGGGAGCGCGGCGACGGGCCGGTCACCGGCCTCGTGGCGAACCGCACCACCTCGGGCAGCAAGACCGACACGCCGCTCCTCGAGACCCCGCAAGCCGTAACCGTGATCGGGGCCGAGCAGATCGATGCGCTCAAGGCGCAATCCGTCGGCGAGGCAACCCGATACGCGCCCGGCATCAGGTCGGAGACCTTCGGCAACGACACCCGCAACGACTTCTTCCTGATCCGCGGCTTCCAGGCCGAGCAGCGCGGCTATTATCTCGATAACCTGCAGCTCTTCTCGCAGGCCTTCGCGACCTTTCGGGTCGAGCCCTTCGGCCTGGAGCGGATCGAGGTCCTGCGCGGGCCGTCCTCCGTCCTCTACGGTGGCAGCAATCCGGGCGGGATGCTGAACGCGATCAGCAAGAAGCCGCTGTTCACGCCCTTCAACCATGTCGAGGCCGGCGTGAACGAGTTCGGCCGCGCCTACGGCGCCTTCGACTTCAGCGGACCGGTCAAGGTCGGCTCCTCGCCGGCGGATGGCAGCTTCGCCTACCGGATGACGGGCCTCCTGAGGGGCGGCGGAACCCAGACCGACAATGTCGGGGACGACCGGATCTTCATCGCGCCCGCCTTCACCTGGAAGCCGACGGAGGCGACCTCGCTGACGATGCTCGGCTCCTACACGCGGGACTCGACCAACCTGCAGAACTTCCTGCCCTATCGCGGCACCGTCGTGCCGGCCGATTTCGGCGGCCGCATCCCGACCCGGCGGTTCACGGGTGATCCGACCTTCGACACCTTCAACCGAGAACAGGCCTTCATCGGCTACCAGCTCGAGCATCGCTTCGACAACGACGTGATCTTCCGGCAGAACGCCCGCTACAGCCACCTCGACATCAACTTCAATTCGGCGATCGGGCTCGGCTATACGAACGAGGCGGCGGGGAATCTCGGCCGCTACAAGTTCCTGACGCTTCCGCGCGCCAACATCTTCAACGTCGACAACCAGCTCGAGAAGCGGTTCGACACCGGGCTCCTGTCGCATACCGTGCTGTTCGGCCTCGACTACCGCCGCTATCGGCTGGACGACAACCAGGCCACCAATTTCAGCGACACGCCCTTCGTCGGGGTGTCCGACGTGAATGTCCTGACCGGGGCGCAGACGGCGAATGCGCCGCTGACCAAGGCGAGCGGGCGCTACATCAACGCCAGCACCGTCCAGGATCAGCTCGGCGCCTATCTCCAGGACCAGGTCCGGTTCGGCCGCTTCACCCTGGCCCTCAGCGGCCGCTACGACGCGGTCCGGACCGACACGGCGAATTTCGTCGCGCCCGACGAGAGCAAGCTCGGGACCGAGGGTCGCTTCAGCGGCCGCGCCGGCCTGATCTATACGAGCGAGATCGGGATCGCGCCCTACGCCTCCTATTCCAACAGCTTCAATCCACAGATCGGGCTGAACGGGCTGACGCAGCGCCCGCTCCGGTCCGAGACCGGCGAGCAGGTCGAGGTCGGCGTGAAATACCAGCCGCCCGGCAGCCGGAGCTATCTCGCCTTCTCGGCCTTCGACCTGCGCCGGCAGAGCGTGGCCCTCACCGATCCAGCCAACTTCCTGATCACCCAGCAGACCGGCGAGGTCCGCTCGACCGGCCTCGAGGTTGAGGCCGTGGCCGAGGTGACCAGGGGGCTCAACCTCATCGCCTCCTACACGGTCTATGATCTCGAGATCACCAAAAACGCGGTCGACACGACGGTGCTCGGCAAGCGCCCGGTCAACACGCCGGAACGCTTCGGCGGCGTGTTCGTCGACTATACGATTCCGGATGGCCCCTTCCAGGGCTTCGGCTTCGGGGGTGGCGTGCGCTTCGTCGGGCGCTCCTTCGCGACCGCGCTCAACGACTTCAAGGTGCCGTCCTACACGGTCGGAGACGCCCAGGTGCATTACGAGCGGGCCGGCTGGCGGTTCGCCGTGAATGCCAGCAACGTCACCGACGAGACCTTCGTCGCCTCCTGCTCCGGCCTGACCGCCTGTTTCTACGGCGAGCGCCGCCGGATCACGGGAAGCGTCAGCTATCGGTGGTGATGGGGGAGCGGGCGAGGCCCGAACCTGCCGACGGTGCGGCCGGATACCGGCTCGACGGCATCGGCTTCGCGGCGGGTGGGAACGACCTTCTCTCGGACGTGTCGCTGACGCTCTCCCCCGGCTCGGTCCACGGTCTCATCGGGCATAACGGGTCGGGCAAGAGCACCCTCCTCAAGATCCTGGCCCGGCAGCAGCCGGCCTCTTTCGGGACGATCCACTTCGGCGGTCGTCCGCTCGGGGCCTGGCCAGCGCGCGATTTCGCGCGGGCGGTGGCCTACCTGCCTCAAATGCAGCCTCCCGCGACCGGCCTGACCGTGCGCGAACTCGCAGGCTTCGGCCGCTATCCGTGGCACGGCCCGTTCGGTCGCGTGACGGCGGAGGATCGCGACCGCGTCGAGGACGCCCTGGCGCTCCTGCAGGTGAGCCGGTTCGCCGACAGGCTGGTCGACACGCTGTCCGGAGGAGAGCGGCAGCGAGCCTGGATCGCCATGCTGGTCGCCCAGGATGCGGGCTTCATCCTGCTCGACGAGCCGATCTCGGCCCTCGACCTCGCCCAGCAGGTCGATGTGCTGCACCTGATCCGCGAACTCGCCCGGGCTCGCGGCACCGGCATCGTCGCAGTGCTGCACGACATCAACATGGCGGCGCGGTTCTGTGACGACATCATCGCCTTGAAGGCGGGACGCGTCGCGGCCCGGGGCGCCCCGGCCGAGATCATGCGGGAGGAGGTGCTCGCGGGCATCTACGGCCTGCAGATGCACGTCCTCGCCCATCCGGCCGGCGGCATGCCGATCGGCTTCGCGCGATGAGGACCGCCCTGACCCGCCGGGCCGCGATCGGAGCCGGGCTCGCCTCGGCCGTACTGGGCAATGAGGCAGGCGCCGCCCCGGGTAGCCCCGGACCGAAGCGCGTCGTCGCCCTCGAATGGAGCATCGTCTCGATGCTGCTCTCGATCGGCGTGCTCCCGGTCGGGATCGGGGAGACGGGCCCGTACAGGACCTGGGTTTCCGCCCCCGAATTGCCGCCCGGGATCGTCGATGTCGGCATCAGGAACGAGCCGAGCCTCGAGGCCCTGGCGGCGCTGCGGCCGGACCTGATCCTCGTCAGTCCCCTCAGCCGCTCGATCGTGCCCCTGCTCCAGGCCATCGCCCCGGTGCGGGAGATCGCGACCTTCACGGAGGAGCGGGCCCCGCTTCGGCTCTACGAGCGGGAATTGCGGGCGCTCGCGCGCGAATTCGGCCGTGCGGCCGAGGCCGAGCAGGTGATCGAGACGAGCGTGGACCTGTTCGGGCGCCTCCAGGCGCGGCTCGCGCCCCTCGCGGACCGCCCGGTCCTGGTCGGCAATTTTTTGGACGCCCGCCACATCCGGGTCTTCGGCCCGGGCAGCCTGTTCGACGACGTGCTCGGCCGGGTCGGCCTCCGCAACGCCTGGACGCGGCCCGGCAATGTCTGGGGCTTCGAACTCGCCGGGATCGAGGCGCTGGGTGCTTACCCCGATTCACGCATCGCGATCGTCGAGCCGGTGCCGCCGGACGTGCGGCTCACCGGCTCGCGGCCGAGCCTCTGGACGAGCCTCGCCCCGGTCCGGGCCGGGCGGGTGGTCGTGCTGCCGCCGGCCTGGCCCTTCGGCGACCTTCTGGCCGGGCAACGCTTTGCCGCGAAGCTCGCGGCCGCCCTGGACCCCTCGGGAGAGCCCGTTGCGGGCCGCTGACGACGGCCGGCGCGCGGTCGCGCTCACGCTCGGGCTCCTGCTCGTCGCGGCCCTCTTCACCGGCTTGCGGCTGGCCGAGCAGCTGCCGCTGGGCCAATGGTGGAACGCCGCGCTCTCGCCGGACCTCGACGATCCCGGCGAGCTTGTCTTCCATTTTAGCAGCCTGCCCCGGCTCGCGACCGCGCTTCTCTGCGGCGGGGCGCTGGGGCTCGCCGGCGCGCTGCTGCAGCAGGTGCTCCGCAACCCGCTCGCCTCGCCCACGACGCTCGGGATCGAGGCCGGGTCCCAACTCGCCGTGACGGTGGCGGTGATCGCCGCGCCCGCTTTGCTGGCGGGCGGACGCGAGATCGCGAGCCTTGCCGGGGCGACCGCCGCGACCGCCGCGGTCTTCGCGGGAGCCTCGGCCCGGGGCCTGTCCTCGATCTCCGTGATCCTGTCCGGCCTCGTCGTCGGCCTTTTCTGCGTCGCGCTCTCGGCCTCGCTGAAGCTCGTGAACGAGGAATATGCGAGCGTGCTCTTTCTCTGGGGCGGCGGCTCCCTGCTGCAGCAGGACTGGTCCGCGCCGGCCTTCCTCTGGCCCCGCCTCGCCATCCTCGCCCTCGTCGCAACGGTCGCGGTTCGGCCCCTCTCGATCCTGTCGCTCGACGACGACGGCGCGCGCGCGCTCGGCCTGCCCGTCGCGGCCGTGAGGCTGGGCGGGATCGCCTTGGCGGTCCTGCTGACCGCCTCCGTGACCGCCGCCGTCGGCGTGATCGGATTTGTCGGCCTCGCGGCGCCGCAACTGGCCCGTTTCGCGGGCGCGCGACGGTTCGGGACGCGGCTCGCGCTGGCGCCCGTCGTCGGAGCCGCGCTCCTTGCCGCGGTGGATGCCTGCGTCGGTGAACTCGCCCTGCGCACCACCCTGGCCTTGCCGACCGGCGCGGCGACCGCCCTTCTCGGCGCTCCCCTCCTGATCTGGCTCCTGCCCCGCCTCAGGCTGGCCGCCAGCCCGCCGGCCCAAGGCGGATCCGAGCCGGGCGGCCTGCACGCCTTCCGCGCACCGAGCCTCCTCTGGCTCCTCGCCGCCCTCCTCGGCGGGCTGCTCGTTGCGCTCTGGATCGGCCGGGATGCCGGGGGCTGGACCCTGGCCGGTCCAGACGAGATCGGCACGCTCCTGCCGTGGCGGCTGCCCAGAACCCTTGTCGTGCTCTTCGCCGGCGCCATGCTGGCCGCCGCCGGCCTCGTCCTCCAGAGGCTCACCGGCAACCCCATGGCCGGACCCGAAATTTTGGGCCTCGGAACCGGGGTGGCCGCGGGCCTGTCGGTCGCGATGCTCCTCTCCGCCGGCCTCGACCCGGTCTCGCGCTTCGGGGCCGGCGCGGCGGGCGCCTTCGGGGCGCTCGCGATCCTGCTCGCCGTCGGGGCGCGCTCGCGTTTCGCCCCGGAGCACCTCCTTCTCGCCGGCATCGCGCTCTCGGCCCTGCTCGACGCCTTCGTCGTGTCGTTCCTGGCGGTCGGCGATGCCCGGGCCCTACAGCTCCTCGCCTTCGTCTCGGGCTCGACCTACCGGGCGGATTGGGTGTCGGCCGGCGTCACGGCCGCTCTCGCGGTCGTGCTCATTCCAGCGGCCCTCCTCCGGCGCTGGCTCGACATCCTGCCGCTCGGCGAAAGCAGCGCCGCGAGCCTCGGCGTTCCCGTGGCGCGCGTGCGCCTCGCCCTGACCGGGATCGCGGCCCTTCTCACGACCGCCGCGATCCTCGTAGCCGGACCGCTCAGCTTCGTCGGCCTGATGGGCCCGCATGCCGCGCGCCTGCTCGGGTTCCGGGGCGCAGCGATGCAGCTCTTGGCCGCCTGCCTCATTGGCGGCAGCATCATGGTGGCGGCCGATTGGGTCGGCCGGGTCGCGATCTATCCGCGCCAGATCCCGGCCGGCCTCGTCGCGGCGCTGATCGGGATGCCGTACCTGTTCTGGCAGCTCAGCCGGCGCCGGGCCTGACGCATGTCGCGGATCACCACCGCCATCGTGGTCGCGACCGAAGAGATCACGCCGCTGACGCGGCGCCTCGTGCTCGGCGGGTCCGAGATCGATGCGCTCCGCACGCCCGCCGGCGCGCTCGGTCCCTACCTCAAGCTTCACCTGCCCGCCGGTTCCGGCCGCAAGCTCGTCCGAACCTATTCCGTGCGCCGCTACGATACGACGAGATGCGAGCTGCATGTCGACGTCGTCTTGCACCGGGGCGGGGCCGGTTCGGACTTCGCTCTCAGGGCCAGGCCCGGCGACCCGGTCGCGATCGGCGGGCCGGGCTTCATCCCGGCTGCGCCTTGCGGGGCGTATCTGCTGGCCGGCGACCACACCGCGCTTCCGGCCATCGCCCACATCCTGGAAAACCTGCCCGCGGAGGCGACCGTGCGGGCCCTCGTCGAAATTCCGGACCGGCACGAGGAGCAGCCGCTCCCGAGCGGAGCCCGGGTCGAGGTGACCTGGCTGCACCGGGCTCGCGGCGCGGAGAGCCAGCTCCCCCAAGCCGTTCGAGCTGCCTGGCCGGCGGACCATGCCGACCTCCTGTTCTGGGCGGGAGCGGAGGCTGCGGTCGCCCGTACCATGCGGGCCGAGGTTCGAGCCATCCAGGGCATCGCGGCCGGGCGCTGCCAGGTCCTCAACTACTGGAAGCTCGGGCAGCCGGAAGGTGGGTTCAGCTACGTCGAGTAGCAACCCGGCCGAATGGCTGGCCCGCTCCCTGCATTCGCCGCTGCGACCCCGCGCCCTATCGGGACGGAGCAAGACGGAACTCTGTGGCGCCTCTTGCGGATTCGCGAAAACACAGAGCACTCTGACGGCCTAAACACACGTCAAAGGGGAACCGACGATGGACGAGCAGGATCTCCGAGGCCTGATCGCGGATGTGCGCGACGGCCGCACCTCGCGCCGCGACTTCGTGCGCCGCATGGTGGCCGTCGGGCTCACGGCGCCCATGGCCGGCATGATGCTGGCCCATGGCGGCGTCGCGATGGCCGACGCCACTTTGCCCTACAAGCCTGCCAAGGCGGGCGGAGGCGGCCTGCTCAAGATGCTGCTCTGGCAGGCGCCGACGCTCCTGAACCCGCATTTCGCCAGCGGCACCAAGGACCAGATCGCCTCGCGCATCTTCTTCGAGCCGCTCGCCGGCTGGGACAAGGAGGGCAACCTGATCCCGCAGCTCGCCGCGGAGGTCCCGACGAAGGAGAATGGCGGGCTCTCGGCAGACGGCCGAGAGGTGACCTGGAAATTGAAGCGGAACGTGAAATGGCATGACGGCAAGCCGTTCACGGCCGACGACGTCGTCTTCACCGCCGAATATGCCGCCGATCCCGGCACGGCCGCCTATACGACGGGCTCCTATAACAACATCAAAGTCGAGAAGCTCGACGATTACGCCGTCAAGATCACGTTCAAGGAGCCGACGCCGTTCTGGGCCGACCCCTTCGTGGGGGTGACCGGCCAGATCCTGCCGAAACACCATTTCGGCGACTACAAGGGCGCGAAATCGCGTGACGCGCCGGCGAACCTGAAGCCCGTCGGGACGGGTCCCTACAAGTTCGTCGACTTCAAGCCCGGCGACGTCCTGACCGGCGAACGCAACACCGACTACCACGTCCCGAACCGGCCCTTCTTCGACAGGATCGAGGTCAAGGGCGGCGGCGACGCCGTCTCGGCCGCCCGCGCCGTCCTGCAGACGGGCGAATACGATTATGCCTGGAACCTCCAGGTCGAGGACGAGGTGCTCAAGCGCATGGAGGCCGGCGGGCGCGGGAAATCCAGCGCGGTGGTCTCGGGCGACATCGAGTTCATCATCCTGAACCCGACCGATCCGTGGACCGAGGTCGACGGCGAGCGTTCCAGCGCCAAGACCAAGCACCCGACCTTGTCGGAGCCCAAAGTTCGCGAAGCCATCAACCTCCTGATCGACCGCGACTCGATCCAGAAATTCATCTACGGGCGCGGCGGCGCCGCAACGGCGAGCTTCGTGAACGAGCCGCCGCGCTTCAAGTCGCAGAAGCTGAAATACGAATTCAGCGTCGACAAGGCGAACAAGATCCTGGACGACGCCGGCTACAAGCGCGGCTCGGACGGCATCCGAGAGAAAGACGGCAAGAAGCTCAAATACGTCTTTCAGACCTCGATCAACGCCCCGCGCCAGAAGACGCAGGCAATCATCAAGCAGGCCTGCCAGCGCGCCGGCATCGACCTCGAACTCAAATCCGTAACCCCGTCGGTCTTCTTCTCCTCAGATGTCGCCAATCCGGATACCTATACGAAGCTCTATGTCGACATGGAGATGTATACGACGACCCAGCCGCAGCCCGATCCGGAGCGCTTCCTCAACCAGTTCGTCTCGTGGGAGATCGCGAACAAGGAGAACAAATGGCTCGGCCGCAACGTGTCGCGCTATGCCGATCCGGCCGCGGACGAAGCCTACAAGGCGGCCCAGAAGGAATTGGATCCGGTCAAGCGGGCCGCGCTCCTGATCAAGGTCAACGAGATCTTCTGCGAGGCGAACGTGATCCTGCCCCTCCTGTCGCGCACGCGGGTCGCCGCCTCGGCCGGCAACCTCATGCACGATCACAGCGGCTGGGACGTCGACACCTGGAATCTCGCCGCCTGGTACCGGACCTGAGCCGGGAACGACGCGCAGCTCCGGGGCCGCGCGGCGCCGAGCCGGACAACCACGCCTTCGAACAGAGAGGCACCGTCGATGGCGAGCTACCTGCTTCGTAGACTGCTCATCGCGGTGCCGAGCCTCCTCGGCATCAGCCTCATCCTGTTCACGGTGCTCGCCCTGGCGCCGGGCGATCCCTTTCAGGAGATGGCGACCAATCCGAACGTGCCACCGGAGGTGCGCGAGGCCCTGCGGGAGAGCTTCGGTCTCAACGACCCGGTCATGGTGCGCTACCTGCGCTGGCTCGCCGCGATGGCGACCGGCGACTGGGGCTTCTCCTTCGCCAGCCGCATCGATGTCGACGACCTGATCCTGCAGCGCGTGCCCACGACGCTCTTCGTGGTCGGCTCCTCGCAGATCCTGGCGCTCTGCATCGCGCTCCCGGTCGGCATCTTCGCCGCGATCCGGCCCTACTCGCTGTTCGACCAGATCGCGAACACGCTGGCCTTCGTAGGCTTTTCGCTGCCGACCTTCTTCACGGGCCTGCTCCTCATCCTGATCTTCTCGGTCCAGCTCGACTGGCTTCCCTTCGTGTACCGGTCGGACATCGCGGAGACGGGCTGGCGCTGGTTCTGGGAGATGTTCAGGCAGTCGATCATGCCGATCTGCGTCCTCGGCTTTTTCCAGGCCGCCTCCTACACCCGCTATGTCCGCTCCGCGGTCCTCGACGTGGTGCGCCTGGACTACGTGACGACGGCGCGGGCGAAGGGTCTCGGCGAGAGCGCGGTGACGCTCCGGCACGTCGCCCGCAACGCCCTCATCCCGGTCGTGACGCTCGTCGCCCTGCAGATGCCCGCCGTGTTCGGCGGCGCCATCGTGACCGAGCAGATCTTCCGCATTCCCGGGATCGGCTCGCTCCTGATCAACGCGATCCTGGCCAACGACACGCCGGTGATCATGGCGGTCACTTTCGTCTTCTCCTGCCTCGTAATCCTGTTCAACCTCATCGCGGACCTGCTCTATGGCTGGCTCGACCCTCGCATCTCCTTCCGCTGAGGCGGCGGGCGCGGCGGCCGCTGCCGCGATCTCCCCGGCCCTTGCGACCGACCATGCCGCGGTGGCGCCGGGCCATGGTGCGACGTCCGCCCGGACCGAGGCTCTCTCGCCCGCGCGCGAGACCTGGCGCCGGTTCCGCCGCCACCGCCTCGCCGTCGCGAGCGCGGCGCTCCTCACCGTGATGGTCGGGGGCGTCCTGCTCGGCCCCTGGCTCTGGCCGGTGCGGATCGACGAGATCGACTTCGCGGCAACGCTGCAGGGTCCGTCCCTCGCGCACCCCTTCGGCACGGACGACCTCGGCCAGGACATCCTGGCCCGGATGCTCTACGGCGGCCGCATCTCGCTCGCGGTCGGCTTCGCCGCCATGGCGATGTCGACGGTCGTCGGCGTCCTCATCGGGGCATTGGCCGGGATGTCGCGGAAACTCCTCGATCCGATCCTGATGTGGGTCACGGACCTGTTCCTGTCGCTGCCGCAGCTGCCGCTTCTCCTCCTCGTCATCTACCTGTTCCGGGACCAGCTGAAGGCGACGTTCGGCGTCGAGGGCGGCGTCTTCGTGATGATCGTCGTCGTCATCGGCGGCCTTCGCTGGATGCCCGTCGCCCGGCTTGTCCGCGCCCAGTTCCTGTCGCTGCGGGAGAAGGAATTCGTCGAGGCCTCGCGCGCGCTCGGCGCATCCACCTGGCACCAGGTCGTCCGCCACATCCTGCCGAACGCGATCGGGCCGGTGATCGTCGCCGGCACGATCGAGGTCTCGGCCGCGATCATCGCCGAATCCACCCTCTCCTTCCTGGGCCTCGGCTTCCCGCCCGACATCCCGACCTGGGGCCGCCTTCTCTTCGACGCCAAGGACCATCTCGACGTCGCGCCGCATTGGGCGCTTTTTCCCGGCGCCGCGATTTTCCTGACGGTGCTGTCGATCAACTTCATCGGCGACGGCTTGCGGGACGCGCTCGATCCGCGGCGCGTGATCTGATGGGAGCCTCAGCTCTTCCCGCTCACCCCGGCGCAAGCCGGGGTCCAGCCTCCGAGGCTCGACTGGGTGCCGGCTTTCGCCGGCAGGAGCGGTGGCGGCGGCACTCAGGACGGGCCAGGACCATCCCATGACCCCCATCCTCACCGTCGAGAACCTGACCACCTCCTTCAAGGTCGAGGGTGGCTGGCGCCCCGTCGTGCGCGGCGTCTCCTTCGAGATCGGCCCGAAGGAGACCGTGGCGCTCGTCGGCGAATCCGGCTCCGGCAAGAGCGTGACGGCGCTCTCCCTCATGCGGCTCACCCCGGCCGGGAACAGCCGGATCGAGGGACGCGTCACGCTTGAGGGCCGCGAGTTGCTCGGGCTGCCGGAAGCCGAAATGCGGCGCGTGCGCGGCGACCGGGTCGCCATGATCTTCCAGGAACCGATGACGAGCCTGAACCCGGTCCTGACGATCGGCTTCCAGATCGCCGAAGCTCTCATCCTGCATCGCGGCCTGTCGCGGTCGGAGGCCGAGGCCGAGACGGTGCGGCTCCTCGACAAGGTCCGCATCCCGGCCGCACAGTCGCGCATCCACGATTACCCGCACCGCTTCTCAGGCGGCATGCGCCAGCGCGTGATGATCGCCATGGCGCTGGCTTGCCGGCCGAAGCTGCTGATCGCGGACGAGCCGACGACGGCCCTCGACGTGACGATCCAGTCGCAGATCCTCGACCTGATCAAGCTCCTCCAGGACGAGGAGGGCATGTCCGTCCTCTTCATCACGCACGACATGGGCGTCGTGGCCGAGATCGCCGACCGCACCGTCGTCATGTATCGCGGCGAGGCGGTCGAGAGCGACGCGACGGCCGCGATCTTCAAAGGGGCACGGCATCCCTATACCCGCGCCCTCCTCGCAGCGGTGCCACGACTCGGCTCGATGAGCCGGCATGCCCGTCCGCTGCGGTTTCCCGTCGTCGATCGCGCGACCGGCGAGGCCGACGTGCCGGCCGAGATCCCGGACACCGTCTCGATTGCGGAGCGCCCCGTCCTCCAGGTCCACGAGCTGACGACACGCTTCGACATACGGGGCGGCCTTCTCGGCAAGCTGCGCGGCCGGGTCCATGCGGTCGAGAAGGTGTCCTTCGACCTCCGGTCGGGCGAGACGCTGGCGCTGGTCGGTGAAAGCGGCTGCGGCAAGTCGACGACGGGCCGCTCCGTCATGCGGCTCATCGAGCCGCAGAGCGGCTCCGTCCTGCTCGACGGCGAGGATCTGTTGCGCCTCGACGCCCGCACGCTCCGGGATCGCCGGCGGCGCATCCAGATGATCTTCCAGGATCCCTTCGCGAGCCTCGATCCCCGGATGACGGTCGGGGCCGCGATCGCGGAGCCGCTGACCGTGAACCGGCTCGCGACGGGGCGCGAGGCTCGCGACCGGGCCGCGGACCTGCTCCGCCGCGTCGGGCTCGATCCCGACATGATCGGGCGTTTCCCGCACGAATTCTCGGGAGGGCAGCGGCAGCGCATCTGCATCGCGCGCGCGCTCGCCGTCGGACCGAGCGTGATCGTGGCGGATGAATCCGTCTCCGCACTCGACGTATCGGTGAAGGCCCAGGTCGTGAACCTGATGCTCGAGCTCCAGGCCGGGATGGGGCTCGCCTACCTGTTCATCTCGCACGACATGGCGGTGGTGGAGCGGGTGAGCCACCGGGTGGCCGTCATGTATCTCGGCGAGATCGTCGAGATCGGCCCCCGGGCAGCCATCTTCGGCGATCCGCAGCACCCCTACACGAGGAAGCTGCTGGCCGCCGTGCCGATCCCAGACCCCGCCCGCCGGCGCGAGAAGCACGCGGTCTCGAATGACGAGATCATGAGCCCGATCCGGGCCGTCGATCATGTCCCGCCGGAGCGACTTTACCGGGAGGTCTCGCCCGGCCACATGGTTCAGGGTTGGGGCGAGGAATGGGAGAAGCTCGGGTCGGCGGTTCGGGCAGCGTGAGAATGGGACGGACGGCCGCCCTGCCTCCCTCGCGATCTAGACCATCCCGTAATAGCCGTCGGTAATGGTGAGCGTGATGGCGGCGTGTGACACGGGGTGGAACTGGTCCTCCACCCCGTAGTCGAACGTCGCCTGCGCCGTCTGTCCGTCGGCGAGACCATAGGTGTAGTCGGGATCGGAATAGGTGGAGCCATAGTCTGGCGCGATGTCGGCGTAGCCCGTGCCGGTCGGAAGTTGCGCGCTCGTGACGGTCGGAATGGACCCGCCGTCGACAGCACCGGCGATTTTCGTATCGGGCATGGATGTATAGGTTGCGTCTTCATCGAACACGACGCTGCCCGAAGTCGGACCGCTCACCATGCCATAGAAGAGCCCGTCCGGCGTCTCGGCGTCGGTCGCCGAAACCGACCCTGCCGCGCTTCCGTTCTCGGCGACCGTGAGGGTGGCGCCCGAAGCGATCGGAGCCGTATTGCCCGGCACGATGTCGATCTCGATCGTTTGCGGAGCGCTGCTGGCGGTCGTGCCGCTCGCGTTGACGACGCTCGTCGCCGTGACCGTCAGCGTGAACGAGCCCGTGAACCCGGACGGAGTGGTGACGGTGAAATTTCCGCCGAGTTCCGCGGCTTCGACGATCCAGGCGCCCGTGGCGGTGTCGAGCTGCCCGGCACTGAAGATCGCGCCGACTGGCGCTCCGGTGATCGTCACATAGACGCGGTCCGGGTTGTCGGAGGCGCTCGTCGTCACCGTGAGCGGCACGGCAACCGGGGATCCGGCCACACCGGCGGGCTGGCCGAGTTGGGCCACCTCCCCGCTGTCGAGGCCGAGGAAGGCCTCGATCTGCCCGACGCCGCGCGGACCGGAATTGACGAGGGCCATCGATCCGCCCTCGGTCGGCGTGATCGTGACGGGGGCTGCGCCCGCCCCGTCCTGCCGCTGTCCCGTGACCGTGGCGTCGCCCGAGACCTGCCACGCACCGAAGCCACCCTCGAATCCGGAGACGATGTTTCCGTTGACGCGCAGCCCGTCCACATAGGTGTGCGAGTCGAGGGCTGTGTCGCGACCGTTGAACTGTCCGATCCCCAGGACAGTGGTGCCGTTATGCGTGGCCGTGAACGTGAAGGTCTTCCAGCCGGTCGTGCCGTAATCGCCGACGGATTGCGTCAGACCGAGGAGATACGTTTCGCCATCGATGCTTGCGAAGGAGAAATCGTTGAACGGCAGGTAGTCGTTCGCGACGAAGTTCCAGTTGAAGCTGACCGTGTCGCCGGCATTGAGCGTGAGCACGATCCGCATGGCGGCGCCGTCCGCCGGCTGGAGCGGAGTCGTGGATGCGAGCGTCAGAACCGGCGCCGCGGCGACCTCCTGAACGACGACGGAAATCGTCGCGTTCGAGGTTTCGCCGGTATCGTCGGTGACCAGGAAGGTGAACGCGTCGGTGCCGTGGAAATCGGCGACGGGCGTGTAGACATAGGAGCCGTCTGCCGCAACCACGACGGCGCCGTGGGCCGCCCCATCCGCAAGCGAGTAGGTCAGTCCGGCAGGCGGCGTGTCGACGTCGGTCGCGGTCGCGACACCCGTGACGATGCCATTCTCAAGGACGGTCGCGGACCCTGCATTCGCCACCGGCGCGTCGTCGATGGCGGCGACCTCGACCGCGATCGTGCCGGACTCCGAGAGTGGAACCCCGGCGCCGTCTCTCACGGTATAGGTGATCGCGGCCGCACCATTGAAGTTCGCAGCGGGCGCGAAGGTGATCAGGGTGCCGGAAACCGACACGGTCCCCTGCCCGGCCGGAACCGTGGCCGTCACCGTCAAGGCGTCGCCGGCATCGAAGTCCGAGATCAGGGCCGCCACATCGACCGTGACGGGTGTATCCTCCGGCGTCGCGACCGCAGCGTCGTCCGCCACCGGCGCGTCGTTGGCACCCGCGACATCGACCGAGATCGTGCCGGCATCCGCCAGCGGGGTGCCGGCGCTGTCCCTCACCGAATAGGCAATCGCGGCCGCGCCGTTGAAGTTCACAGCAGGCCTGAAGGTGATCAGGGTCCCGGCGACCGACACCGTCCCCTGCCCGGCCGGGACCGTGGCCGTCACCGTCAGGGTGTCGCCGGTATCGACGTCCGAGATGAAGGCCGCTACGTCGAACCTGACGGGCGTGTCTTCCGTCGCCGCGACCGAGATGTCGTTCGCCACCGGCGCGTCGTTCACAGCCGTGAGCGTGACGGTGAAGAGCTCAGGCGGGCTCGCGACCCCTGACGTGTCCCGAACGACATAGGCGAAGGACGCGTCGCCGTTGAAGTCGGCATTGGGCGTGAACCGATAACTCCCGTCCGGCCCGACGCTGACGCTCCCGCCGACCGCGCTGCCCGCGACGACCTCGTAGGTCAGCGCGTCTCCGTCGACGTCGCTTCCGGCGGGCAGCCTTCCGCTCGCGGCCCGATCCTCGATTCCCTCGGCGTCATTTCCAACCGCGGCTCCCGACGGCCGGTCGTTCACGCCGACGACCTGGAATTCGAGAGACCCGGCGCTCCGGAGCTTGCCGTCGGGGCTGGCCGTATAGATGAACCGGTCGGTCGCCTCGACGCCCGCCCGGAGGCGCTGCGCGTGGTCGGCCATGTACGAGTAGGTGCCGTCGCCGTGGATGGTCAGAGTCCCGTAGGCGCCAACGATCGTGGCGCTCGTCCCGGTCGCGCCCGCATCGGTCGTCAATGCGGTGTCGGTCGCCGCTCCCTGGGCCCTGGCAGACTGGACCCTCAGCGCCGCCGTCTCGCCGGCATCGGGATCGGCATCGTCGAACAGCACGCCGGCAGCCGCGCTCGACGCTGCGGCCAAGGTGCCGGCCGCGACCACGCTTCCATGCACGTTGCCCTGGACGACCGGCGCGTCGTCGATCCCGACCACGTCGAAGGTGAGCTCGCTCGGAGCCACCGACCCGGTATCCACCGTGATCTCGAAATTGTCCTCGCCGTGCGCGGCGCCCGGAAGGGCCACGGCGGCCGCCGTCGAGGGCAGGTAGAAATAGGTGCCGTCCGAGGAGATGACGAGCGTGCCGTAGCGCCCCTGGACCGTGGTCGAGCCGGACCCGGCGACGGCTTGCGACTCGCCCCCGGCCGACAGGCTCCTCACGGAGACGACATGCTCGCCTTGCGGCGCCACACGCTCGCCTGTCTCCGCATCGACGATGCGGCCGAGGACCCCGTCATTGGACGACAGGACGAACACGCCGTCGCTCGCCGCCACCGTTTGGAAGTAGTTCACGAGGGGGGTGGGCTCGGCCGACGCTGGATTCGGCGCGGGGATCCCCTCCCCGCCGTCAGTCGGAGCGTTCCCGCCGCCCTGGGGCGTCGGAAGGGTCGGCCCGCGACTCTGTCCTCCGCTCGTCGGGGCGATGCCCAATCCCCGCTCGGCGAGAGCGGCGGCATCGTCGATCCGGACGACGTCGCGCGGCCCGCCGTCGCCGGAACTGGGCCGCGCGGTGCTGGCATCCGCCGCGACGGCCGTGCCCGTCCCGCTTCCGCCGCCGTCTGCTGCCGCCAGCGGCTGGTCGCCGGTCCGGCCAGGAGGCTGCGCGTTCGGGTCGCTCGGTGCCGGTGGCTGGTTCGGAGCGGGCGGGGCCTGCTGCACGATCGGGTTCGCGGCGGCCGCCAGACCGATCTCGACGATGCGGGCGACGAGCGCCTGCTGGGCGGGCTGGTCGTTGTTCGCAACGACCACCGCCGGGACGTTCGGCGCCACCACGTAGCCGGTGTCGCTCTGCGAAACGGTGGCGATGACCTGACTCGGGTCGCTGCGGCTGTAGAGGACGTAGGACCCGACGCGGCCGTCCGGCTCGCGGACGATGAAGAAGCGGGTCGTGCCGTTGTCGGCCGAGATATCGACCGAGACCGCCGTGCCCCGGATGCCCATGGTGGCGACGGGTGTGTCCACCCGCATGTCGCCGGTCTTGGCGACCT